>NZ_JBMDXT010000176.1:0-16238 GCF_048594475.1 Nakamurella sp.
GCGCCGCCGCCGTCACCGCGGGCCCAGCAGCTGGGCCGCGCCCCGGTCGAGCAGGTCGGCCGCCGCGGCGGGCCCCAGCTCCCCGTCGGCGGCGACCGGACCCCCGCGCCGCACCCGGAACTCGTCCGCGCCGGACGGCGCGACGACCACCGCCTGCAGGGTCAGCGTGTCCGCGGTGACCTGCCCGAACGCACCGACCGGCGCGCTGCAACCGGCCTCCAGGTCGCGCAGCAGCACCCGCTCGGCCAGCACCGCCGCCCGGGCCGCCGGATCGTCCAGCGCACGGACCGCCGCGGTGAACCAGGCCGGCGCGCCGGCGCGGGTCTCGACCGCCAACGCGCCCTGGGCCGGGGCCGGCAGCATCACCTCGGTGTCCAGGATTTGGCTGATGGCGTCGGACCGGCCGAGCCGGTTCAGCCCGGCCGCGGCCAGCACGACCGCGTCGAGCTCGCCGTCGGTCACCTTCCGCAGCCGGGTGTCGACATTGCCGCGGATCGCGACGATCTGCAGATCCGGCCGGTGCGTGCGCAGCTGGGCGGCCCGCCGGGGGGAGCCGGTGCCGACGGTCGACCCCGGTGGCAGCTCGCCCAGGGTCAGCCGGTTGCGCGCGCACAGGGCGTCGAACGGGTTCTCCCGCGCGGGCACCGCGCTGAGCGAGATGCCGTCGGCCGGGGCGGTCGGCAGGTCCTTGTACGAGTGCACGACCACGTCCACCCGCCCCTCGAGTAGGGCGGCGCGGACCCCGGTGACGAAGACCCCGGTGCCGCCGATGGTGGCCAGCGGCCCGGTGTTCACGTCGCCCTCGGTGCGGATGCGCACGAGCTTGACCGAGCAGCCGGCGATCCCGGCGATCCGGTCGGCCACCATGCCGGACTGGGCCAGGGCCAGGGCACTGCCCCGGGTGCCGACCCGCAGGACCGCGGCGCTCACCGCGGCGACGCGTCCACTCCGGGGATGCCGGATGCCGCCAGCCGGGCCCGATCGACACCCGGATCCGGCCAATCGGCCGCGGAATCGACCGCCGCCGTGGTCGGCCGGGTGACCCGGGCGTTGACGCAGCAGCGCGTCGCGCAGAAGTCGGGCCGGCGGGTCACCCCGGCCAGCCCGGGGAACCGGTCGGCGGCGGGTGCGGACCCCGCGCCGCCCAGCCGGTGCCGGATGAGCGCGGCCAGGTCGGCGACGAACCGGGGGTCGGTGCCCGGGGTGCCGACGCGGGCGAAGAACAGGCCGGCCTCCTGCGCGGTGTCGGCGGCCTCCCGGTCCAGGTCCCAGATCACCTCGACGTGATCGGAGACGAAGCCGATGGGCACCACCACGACGCCGCGCCGGCCGGCCGCGGCGAGGGCGGTGATGACGTCGTTGATGTCGGGTTCCAGCCAGGGCACCGACGGCGGGCCCGACCGGGACTGGTAGGCCAGCGGCCAGGCCGGCCCCGTCCCGCCGGCCAGGCCGGCGGCCGCCGCGACCTCGGCGATCACCGCCGCCCCGACGGCCAGATGCTGGGCGACGTAGGCGCCACCGTCCCCGTGGTCGCCCAGCGACGCCGACCCGGAGGTGTCGGCCATCGTCGTCGGGATGGAGTGGGTGGTGAAGACGATCTCCAGGTCGGCCGGAGCGATCCCGGCCGCCTGCGCCGAGCGCAGGGCGGCCACGGTGCCCTCCACGAACGGCGCGCGGAACCCGGGCAGGTCGAAATAGGGCTGCACCTTGTCGATCCGCACCGATCCGACGAGACCGGTGGCGTCCAGGGCCATCCCGAAATCCTCGCGGTACTGCCGGCAGGACGAGTAGGACGAGTACGCCGAGGTCGCCACGCCCAGCAACCGGGTCAGGCCGGCGGCGTGGGCGTCGCGGACGACGTCGGCCACGTAGGGATCCCAGTTCCGGTTGCCCCACAGCACCGGCAGGTCCAGTTCGGCCTGCAGGGCCTGCTGCAGCGCCCGGCACTGCTCGTTGATCGGCGACCGGCCGCCCAGCGCCTGGTAGTGGTGCGAGACCTCGACCAGCCGCTCGTCCGGGATGCCCCGGCCGCGGGTCACGTTGCGCAGGAAGGGCATCACGTCGTCGGGCCCCTCCGGCCCGCCGAAGCCGGCGAGCAGGACGGCGTCGTAGGTCATCGCAGGACCTCGACCACCCCGGCCTCGTCCACACGACGGCCGCTGAAGAACGGAACTTCCTCTCGCACATGCATTCTCGCGCCGGAGGCGCGCAGATGCCGCATCAGGTCGACGGTGTCGTGCAGCTCGTCGGCCTCCAGGGCCAGCAGCCACTCGTAGTCGCCGAGCGCGAACGCGGCGACGGTGTTCGAGAGCACCTGGTCGTACGCGCGGCCCATCATGCCGTGCTCGACGAGCATGCCGCGGCGCTCGGCGTCGGGCAGCAGGTACCACTCGTAGGACCGGACGAACGGGTAGACCGTCGCCCAGGCCTTGGCCGGGGCGCCGGCCAGGAACGCCGGGACGTGGCCCTTGTTGAACTCGGCCGGCCGGTGCAGGCCCATCGCCGACCAGAACGGGGACAGGCTCCGGCCGACGCTGGTGCGCCGCAGCGACCGGGCGGCCGCCTGCAGCTGGTCGGCCGTCGGCGCGTACCACCAGACCATCAGGTCGGCGTCGGCGCGCAGGCCCGAGACGTCGTAGAAGCCGCGCATGCGGACCCCGCCGTCGGCCAGTTCACCGACCAGGTCGGTGAGCTCGGCGGTGGCCTTCTCGGCCGGCGCGTCCAGGTCGCCGGCGCGGGCATAGACCGCGTAGGCGGTGTACATGATCTGGTCGTTGATCTCCCGGGCCGACGGCCGGGTGCGGGCCGGCCGCTGGACCGCGGTGTCCGGTTGCTCGTTCGTCACCGTTCCATCCTCTCTCACGCCGCGGCGGGCTCGGCCGGCCGCCGACGTTGAACTGGCCACATCGGCTCAGGCATCGATCATGGTTCGGGTCTGGGCCCGGGCGTCCGCGATGACGGCCCCCAGGCCGGTTCCGGCCACCGCCGCGCCGACCACCGCCAGCCCGGGGGGTCCGGCGGCGGACCGCAGGGCGGTCACCGCCGCGGCGTGCCCGGGCCGGGGGACCGGCAGGGCCGCCGTCCACCGCACGACGTCCGCGTCGACCAGGGCCGCGGCGGCGATCGGCCGGCCGAGCAGATCGGCCGCGTCGGCCAGGGCCAGGCCGGGCAGGTCGGCGTCGGCGGGCAGCCGGTCGTCCGGACCGCGCCCGTAGGACAGCCGCAGCACGTGCCGCCCGGGTCCGGCCGCGGCGGCCAGCCACGGCCACTTCGCGGTGGCGTGGGTCAGCGCCTTGGCCCGCGGCCCGCTGGCCCGCGCCGACACCAGGACGCCGGTGCCGCGCGGCGCGGCGTCGAGGCCGGCGTCGTCGACGACCAGGGTGACCAGCGCGACCGGGCTGACCGGTTCGCCGAAGACGTCGGTGACCAGCGCGGCCGGCCCGATGCGGGCGTCCGGGCCGGCCAGCAGTGGCCCGGCCGCGGGACCGGGCAGGGCCAGTACCAGGCGGTCCGCGGTGATCCCGCCGGCGTCCGTGGCCAGCCGCCAGCCGCCGGCCCGGGTCAGCCCGGTGACCCGCACGCCGGAGCGGATCGTCCCGCCGGCCGCGGTGACCGCGGCGACGAGGGTGGGGACCAGGGTGTGCAGACCGCCGGTCAGGGAGGCCACGGCCGATCCGGGACGCCCGCCGCCGCCGCGCAGCTCGCGGGCGGCCGCGGCCAGTGACCCGGTGCGGCGCAGCGCGGCCGGCAGGCCGGGCGCGACGATCCCCAGGTCGAGGGTGTCCGGGTCGGCCGCGTAGACCCCGCCGGCCACCGGTTCGACCAGGCGCTCGAGCACCCGCCGGCCCATCCGGGCGCGGACCAGCGACCCCAGCGAGTCCGGCGATCCGTTCGGGCCCGGAGCGGGGTCGCGGATCGGCCGGACCCGGTCGAGCAGGGTCCGGGCGGCGCCGGGCCAGCCGACGATGCGCCGGACGTCGGCCGCCCACGGGTGGCCGGGGATGCCCAGGTAGGCCGTCGCCGGCAGCGGTGCGGCCCCGCCCGCGTGCCGGACCCAGGCGCCCACCGGGGCGGGTGCGACCACCCGGTCGGTCAGGCCCAGCTCGTCGATCAGGGCCGCGGTGGCCGGGCGGGCCACGGCGAACGACTCGGCCCCGGCGTCCAGGGTGAGCCCGCCGACGGTGTGGGTGCAGACCACGCCGCCGGGCGTCGGGCCCGCGTCCAGGACCAGCGGCGCCAGCCCGGCCCGGGCGAGGTCGAGGGCGGCGGTCAGGCCGCCGATCCCGCCGCCCACCACGACCACCCGAGGCCCGGGCGGGGTCATGTCCCGGGTTGTGCGTGGATGAACTCGACGAGCTCGGTCAGCACGCCCGGGTCGGTGTCCGGCGGGACGCCGTGACCGAGGTTGAGCACGTGTCCCGGGGCGGCCGCACCGCGCCGGATGACGTCCAGCGTGTGCTCATGCAGCGCCCGCTCGCCGGCGAACAGCAGCGCCGGATCGATGTTGCCCTGCACCGGCACCCCACCGCCCAGCCGGGCGGTGGCGACATCCAGCGGGACCCGGTGGTCGATGCCCAGCACGTCGGCGCCGACGTCCCGCATGGCCGTCAGCAGTTCACCGGTGCCCACGCCGAAATGCACCCGGGGCACGCCGAGATCGGCGACCCCGGCGAAGACCGCCGCGGAGTGCTCGGCGACGAACGCCTGGTAGTCCGGCCGGCTCAGCGCGCCGGCCCACGAGTCGAACACCTGCACGGCGGACGCCCCGGCCAGCACCTGGGCCCGCAGGAACGCCGTCGTCACCCCGGCCGTCCAGGCCGCCAGCGCGTGCCAGACCTGCGGCGCGGCGTGCATCAGGGTCTTGGTCCGCCGGTGGTCCTTGCTCGGCCCGCCCTCGACCAGGTAGGAGGCCAGGGTGAACGGGGCCCCGGCGAAGCCGATCAGCGGGGTGCCGCCCAGTTCGGCGACCACCGCCGCGGCCTCGGCGGCAACCGGGGCCAGGGCGTCGGGATCCAATGGCGGCAACGCCGCGACATCGGCGGCGGTCCGGACGGGGGAGGCGACCACCGGTCCGGTGCCGGCGACGATCTCCACGTCCACCCCGGCCAGCTTCAGCGGCACCACGATGTCGCTGAACAGGATGGCCGCGTCCACCCGGTGCCGGCGGACCGGCTGCAGCGTGATCTCGGCGGCCAGGTCCGGCTGCAGGCACGACTCGAGCATGCCGATGCCGCGGCGCACCTCCCGGTACTCGGGCAGGGAGCGGCCGGCCTGCCGCATGAACCAGACCGGCCGGCGGTCGGGCCGGCGGCCGCGGTAGGCGGCCAGCAGGGGAGCGCCGGCGGTGCGGCCGTCGACGAGCGGGTGCCCGGCCGGCAGGGCGGACGCCGGAGCGGTCGCCGACGGGGTGGTGGGGGGCGGGGAAACAGTCATGTCGCGTCCATGGTGTCATCCCGGCCCGCCCGGCCGGCCGGGCCCGGGGGCGGGGACCGTGGAATCGACCACCACCCGGCCGCCCGGCCGAGGCGAAACCGCAGGTCACCGGCCATCCGGGAAGCCAGGTGAGGCTTGCCTTCGTACCGTCGCCCCCGGTGCGCCGGTAGCATCCGGCATCATGCTCATGGTTCTTGGCGCCAGCCATCACGACCTCGAGCTGACGCAGTTGGACCGGCTCGCCCTGCACCCGACGCTGCTCAGCCGGGCCGTCGGCGATCTGACGAAGCATTCCGACGGGCCGGTCGACGGCGCCGTCGTCATCTCCACCTGCAATCGCCTGGAGATCTACCTCGACGCGTCCCGGTTCCACGACGCGATCGACTCGGTCGCCGGGCAACTGGCCCAGGTGACCGGGATCTCCGCGGACGAGATCAGCGGGATGCTCAAGGTGCGGGTCGGGGCCCCCGCGGTGGCCCACCTGCTGACGGTCGCCTCCGGGCTGGATTCCATGGTGGTCGGCGAGGCCGAGATCGCCGGCCAGATCGCCCGGGCGCTGCGCGAGGCGCAGGCCGCCGGCACGGCATCGCCGGCGATCAACCAGCTCTTCCAGCACGCTGCCCGGGTGGCCAAGCAGGTGGCCACCGAGACCGGTCTGGGCGCCGCCGGCCGGTCGGTCGCCTCGGTCGCGCTGGACATCAGCGGGGTCGACGGCCAGGCCACGCCGGTCGGGTCGGCCCTGATCATCGGCACGGGCGCCTACGCCCGGGTGGTGGCCGCCGAGCTGCGGGCCCGGGGTGTGCAGCGGCTGCTCGTGCATTCGCCCAGCGGCCGGGCCGACGCCTTCGCCGCCCGGCACACCGCCACGCCGGTCGAGCCCGCCGGGCTGGCCGCGGCGATGGCCGGGGTCGACGTGGTCGTCGCCTGCAGCGGGCAGTCCGCCGGGATGCTGGACGTGCCCCTGCTGAGCGCGGCGGTGGCCGGCCGGACCGCCCCGCTGCCGATCATCGACCTGGCCCTGCACCCGCACGTCGCGGCACCGGCCCGGCTGGTGCCCGGGGTCCGGGTGGTCGACCTGCACTCGGTCCAGCGCTCGGTCGACCCGGCCCACCTGGAGGCGGTCGTCGCCGCGCAGGACATCGTGATCGCCGGGGTTGCCGCGTTCGAGGAGCGGATGGCGATCCGCCGGCTCGATCCGGCCGTGGTGGCGCTGCGCCAGCACGTCTCGGGGACGATGCGCAAGGAGCTGGACCGGCTCCGGGCCAAGTACCCGGCCGACGTCGCGGCCGACATGGAACGCGCCCTGCACCGCGTCACGCAGGCCCTGCTGCACACCCCCACGCTGCGCGCGCAGGAGCTCGCCCGCACCGGGGACGGTGCCGGGTACGTGCAGGCGCTGCACACCCTGTTCGGCATCGACATCCACGACTCCGAGACCGCGGCCCATCCGGTGTCCGCCTTGCGCACCAGCTGATCCACCGTCCGGGCGCCGAAAATCGGTGCACGGGAAACGAAACTGCTTTTCCTGTCGGGGCAGTCACACGCCGGCGGCCGGGTCTTGTAGGCCAACCGGGGGTCCCGCGGTGTGACGGGGATCGCCTCCGGCGGTGTGCGCCAGGGCCCGGCGGCCCGCCGGCGCGGCCGCGCAACCGGCCGCCGCACCCGGTGTGACCTGGGCCGACGGGAATCCCGGACGCCCGGGCCCGGGTGCGCGGCACACCGGCCGGCGGGGCGCCACACCCCCAGGGGTGGGTCCCGGTTAGCTGAGAAATGGCTAACGTAGCTAACGGGGGATGGCGGGCCGCCGCCGGTTGCGTGGTGAGGCATCACCGATCGCGACCGCCGGTTGACGACCTGCCGGGCGGCCGTGCCCGTCCCCCAAGCGCCTGCCGACGATCGGTCGCGGGTTCCGAGAAAAACTGTATGACAAGGAGTGTCATGACCGTCACCACCACAACCGAGAACTACACCGCCGGTGCCGCGCAGGCCCGTGAGGCCACCGAGCAGGCGGCCGAATCGTGGAAGCGGGGCGTCCGCGTCCTCACCGACCAGGCCGGCCTCGTGACCCGCCTGCCCCGGGTCGAGTTCACCGAGCCCGTCACCCGGTACTTCGAGTTCCTGCAGCAGGTCGTCGACACCAACCGCGAGCTGATGACCCGCTGGGCCGAGATCGTCGATTCGCTCTCCGGCACCGTCCGCGACCAGGCGGAGAAGGTCGGCGGCGTGGTCGCCGACCAGGTCGACGCGGTCGTCGATTCCGCGGCCGATCTGGCCACCGAGCAGGCCCGTCAGGCGCAGGAGCTGGCCGACGAGCAGGCCGAGCAGGCGGAGGAAGTTGCCAAGGAGCAGGAGCGCGCGGCCAAGCGGGCCGAGCGCGCCGCCGCCAAGCAGGCGCGCGAGCAGGCCCGGGAGCCGTACGAGGGCCTGACCAAGGCCGAGCTGTCGGACCAGCTGGCCGAGCGCGGCCTGGCCAAGAGCGGCACCGTCGAGGAGCTCATCGAGCGCCTGGTGAACGCCGACACCGAGGGCGACAGCCAGGACGACGACAAGTAGTCGACCCGGCCGAGCCACCGCTCGACCTGACGCAGTGACGCCGGTCCGGTTCCGCCGGACCGGCGTCGCCGTTTGCCCACCCGGCGTCCCTCGGGCGAGAGTCCGCGCCGATCAGCTGTTCTCACACCCTGGAGTCCTCATGAGCGCACCGGCCATCGACCGCACCGTCACCGACGGTCCCCTGTTCGTCCACCGGACCGGGGCGGGCGAGCCGCTGGTGCTGCTGCACGGGCTCGGCGAATCCCACGTCGGCTGGCGGCCGGTGCTCGACCGGCTGGCCGCCCGCTACGAGGTCGTCGCGGTCGACCTGCCGGGATTCGGGCAGTCGCCGGCCCTGCCGGCCGGTGTCGCACCGAGTGCCGACCACCTGGCGGTCGCCGTCACCGAGACGCTCGACCGGCTGGGCATCGACCGTTTCCACGTCGCCGGCTACTCGATGGGCGCGCGGATCGCGCTCCAGCTGGCCGGGTCCGACCGGGTCCGGTCGGTGGTGGCGATCGCCCCGGACGGTCTGGGCACTCCGGTGGAGCGGGTGCAGGGCTACCTCGCCCTGGCCGTCGGGCGTCAGGTGGCCATGACCCTGGCCCCGTACGCCGAGCCGCTGAGCCGGACGGCCGCCGGGCGGACGGTCTTCTTCGCGGGCAACCGCAGCCTGCCCTGGCAGCTCACCGAGGCCGACGCCTACCGGCTGCTGACCGGTTACGCCGCCGCCCCGGCCTACGACGCGGCCAACTGGTCGGCCATGTTCGACCTGCCGACGCACCTGCACACGATCACCGCGCCCACCCTGCTGCTGCAGGGCACGGCCGACCCGCTGATGCCGCAGCAGATCAGCCGCTACCTGGCGCTGGTGCCGGGAGCCCGGTTGCGCTGGCTGACCGGCCTGAATCACGTCCCGATCTCGGACGATCCCGACCGGGTCGCCCGGTACATGCTGGACTTCCTGGGCCGGGTGCCCGCCTGACGGGGCCGTGGTGGCCGCGCGGGATCGACCGGCGGCCTCCTACCGCGGCTGGGTCAGCCCGGCCGCCTCGAACGCGCTCATGGTCGGCTTGATGGTGGCCGTCGGGCCGACCTCGCCGGCGATCGCGTCCAGCGTCTTGAGCCCGTCGCCGGTGTTGAACACGACGGTCTCGGCGTCCGGATCGAGCTGCCCGGTGGCCAGCAGCTTGCGCAGGGTGGCGATGGTGACGCCCCCGGCGGTCTCGCCGAAGATGCCCTCGGTCCGGGCCAGCAGCTTGATGCCTTCGATGACCTCGTCGTCGCTGACGTCCTCGACCGCGCCGCCGGTGCGCCGCGTGACGTCGAGCACGTACGGCCCGTCCGCGGGGTTGCCGATGGCCAGCGACTTGGCGATGGTGTCCGGCCGCACCGGCTTGACCACGTCCCACCCGTTCTTGAACGCCTCGGCGACGGGGGAGCAGCCGGTCGCCTGCGCGCCGAACACCTTGTACGGCGTGGCGTCGACCAGCCCCAGCTCGCCCAGCTCGGTGAACCCCTTGTCGATCTTGACCAGTTGGGCGCCGGAGGCGATCGGCACCACGACCTGGTCCGGCAGCCGCCAGCCGAGCTGCTCGGCGACCTCGAACGCCAGCGTCTTGGATCCCTCGGCGTAGTACGGGCGGACGTTGACGTTGACGAACGCCCAATCCTCCTGCTCGGCGGCGATCTCCCCGGCCAGCCGGTTGATGTCGTCGTAGGTGCCGTCGACGGCGACCAGGGTGCCGCCGGAGGCGGCGGTGGTCAGGATCTTCTGCTGCTCCAGGTTCGACGGGATCATCACCACCGAGCGGATGCCGGCCCGGGCCGCGGCCGCGGCGACGGCGTTGGCCAGGTTCCCGGTGCTCGGGCAGGCCAGGACGGTGAAGCCGAGCTGGCGGGCGGCGGCCAACGCCACCGCGACGACCCGGTCCTTGAACGAGTGGGTCGGGTTGCCCGAGTCGTCCTTGACCCAGAGCCGCCGCATGCCCAGCTCCTTGGCCAGGTTGTCGGCGCGGACCAGCTTGGTCTGGCCCGGGTTGATGTTCGGGGTGCCCGCGATGTCCCCGGGCACCGGCAGCAGCGGCGCGTAGCGCCAGATGTTCTGCGGGCCGGCCTCGATCCGCCGCGTGAGATCCTCGCCCCGGGAGGTGAACTCGTAGGCGACCTCGAGCGGACCGAAGCACTCGGTACACGCGTAGTAGGGGCCGAGCTCGATGCGATTGCCGCACTCGCGACAGGACAGCGCGACGGCGGGGCCCAGATCCACGGAGGTGGAGGCGGGCGCGGACAGCACAGACGTCATGACGAGGCCTTTCTGCTCATCTTCCCCGCCGGAGCGGGACGGAAGTGGCACCTGCTGTCGACCGGCCTCGAGAACCGCGCCGCCGCGCGGACGCGGGGGTGGTCACGAGAGAAATCATCGACAGTGGTTGCCGGGGCTTCGTCGGGCCGTATCCCTCTGCCCCTCTGGATGAGGTGTATTCGGTTGTCCGAGCATCGTAACGCATCGCACCCCGCGGTCCGATGGTCCGGCGACCGCCGGGGCCCGGCCTGGGGAACCCACGGGGACGGCACTGTCGCACCCGGCTGGCACGATGGCGGGCATGGCCGACACGGTGGATCTCGCCCCGCTCACCCTGGTGACGGGCGACGAGGCACTGCTGGTCGACCGGGCGATCGCCCGGGCCGTGGCGACCGCCCGCCGGATCGACCCGGGGGTGGAGCGGCGGGACGGCACGGGGGCCGGGCTGACCGTCGGGGAGTTCTCCGACCTGGTGGCGCCGAGCCTGTTCGCCGAGCCGCGGGTGGTGGTGATCCGCGGCGCCCACGAGGCGTCGAAGGAGTTGGCCGCCGAGCTGGCCGCGTACGTCAAGGATCCGGTCGACGGGGTCTGGCTGGTGCTGCACCATCCGGGCGGCGCGCGCAACAAAGCGATCGCCGACACCCTGACCAAGGCCGGCGCCGACGTGGTCACCTGCTCCCGGATCACCAAGCTCAACGAGCGGATCGACTTCGTCCGCGCCGAGATCCGGCGGGCCGGCGGTCGCACCAACCCGACGGCGGTGACGGCGCTGGTCGAGGCGATCGGGTCGGACCTGCGGGAGCTGGCGTCGGCGGCCGATCAGTTGGTCGCCGATACCGGCGGCACGGTCGACGAGAAGGCGGTGCGGCGCTACCACACCGGACGGGCCGAGGTCAGCGGCTTCACCGTGTCCGACGCCACGATGTCCGGCGACCTGCCCGGAGCGCTGGAGTCACTGCGCTGGGCCCTCGGGGTCGGGGTCGCGCCCGTGCTCGTCGCCGACGCGCTGGCCGACGGGGTGCGGACGGTGTCCCGGGTGTCGTCGGTGCGCGGCGGCAACTCCTACGCGATGGCCTCGGAGCTGGGCATGCCGCCCTGGAAGATCGACCGGGCGCGGGGGATGGCCCGGGGGTGGACCCCGGACGGGCTGGCGGCCGGCATGGCCATCGTGGCCGATCTCAATGCCGCGGTGAAGGGGGTGGCCGCCGACGCCGAGTACGCCCTGGAGAAGGCGGTGTTGGACCTGGTCCGGGCCCGGCGCGGGAAATGACGAAACAGCCGGTGACCGAAGGCAGTCACCGGCTGATCGGTCGAGCGGTCAGATCTTGTTGACCAGCACGGTCAGGGCCGACTTGCGGTTCGCGGCCTGGTTGGCGTGGATGACGCCCTTGGAGACGGCCTTGTCCAGGCTGCGGCACGCGGCCTTCAGCTCGACCTCGGCCACGGCCTTGTCGCCGGCCTCGGCGGCGGTCCGCACCTTGCGCACGCTCGTCTTGAGCGAGGACTTCACCGACTTGTTGCGCTGCCGAGCGAGCTCGTTGGTGCGGTTGCGCTTGATCTGGGACTTGATGTTGGCCACGCCGGAATGCCTTCGTTTCGTCGTTGGAGTTCGTGGCGCCGTCGGGCACACACGGCCGTCCACGTTACCAGCCGGACCGAACGAGGAACAAATACGCCTACCCGGCGCAGGGGAAGGCCGACGGTTCGGGCCGGCCCCCGGCGGCCAGCGCCGCGCCGACCCAGGCGATCAACCGCGGGTCCCCGGGCAGCGCGACGTGGTCGAGCCGCACCTGCGGGCACCGGTCCTGGACCACCAGCGACGTCACCCGGTCCGCCGGACCGGCCGGCGACTGCGCGGCCACCGGCGTCACCACGGTGTCGTCCCGGCTGGAGATCGTCGCGTAGCGCACCGACCCGTCCAGGTCGCCGCCGGCATCGAGTTCGGTGAGCAGCGCGGATCCGGCGATCTGGTCGGCACAGGCCGGGCAGAGGGCGCCGGGCACCCCGTCCAACAGCGGGGAGGTGGTGCCGTGGAAGGTCGGCGCGATCAGCACCGCGGTGCCCACCCGATCGGCCAGGCCGTCCTGCCGCAGGGCCGTGCGCAGCACCAGGCCGCCCTGGGAGTAGGCGACGACGTCGACCCGGTCGGCGCCGGTCGCGGCGAGCACGCCCTCGACCACGCCGGCCACCGTGGTCGCGGAATCGCGGACCGGGGCCAGCCCGCCCAGCCCGTAGTTCGCGCCGTACACGCACCGGCCGGCCCCCGTCAGGGCCGTGGCCAGCGGCCCGTAGGTGCCCGCGACGGTCGAGAACGTCCCGGGCAGCAGCACCACCGGGGGGTGGTCCGACCGGCAGCCCGGGTCGTTGACCCCGGGCAGGTGGACGTCCGGCAGCGATGCGGGGACGGCCGACGACGGGGCCGAGGGTGCTGCCGACGGCCCGGTCACCGGCACCGACGGCGATGGCGACACCGAGGGCGGCACCGAGTCCGGCACCGATGGCGACACCGATGGGCCGGTCACCGGCGCCGGTCCCCCGCACCCCGCTGCCCCGGTCACCGTTCCGACCAGCAGGAATGCCGCCAGGATCGTCCTTCTCATCGCCCGCCACGGTACGTCCGGCCCGGCCGCGAAGAGAATGAAAAAAATCTTGGAAGAAAATTCCGCTGAGCTGTCGTCCGCGCTCCGGTCCGTTCGTGGTGATGGTGTCAGGAACGAAACAGGAGGAACCATGAAGCTCAGCCTCAACACCTTCGTCAGCCTCGACGGCGTCATGCAGGGCCCGGGCGGCCCGGACGAGGACACCTCCGGCGGCTTCACCCGCGGCGGCTGGGTGATCCCGCACGTCGACGAGGACTTCGGCCGGATCGTGGACGAGGAGTGGTTCGCCCACGCCGACGCCGTCCTGCTCGGCCGCAGCACGTTCGAGATGATGCGGACCTACTGGAGCGCCTATCCGAACCAGGACGAGCTGGTCGCCAAGGTCCTCAACGCCTACCCCAAGTACCTGGTCTCGACCGCGCTCACCGACGAGCAGGCGGCCTGGGGGCCGACCACCGTCCTGCGGGACGATGTCGTCGAGCAGGTGCGCGCGCTCAAGGAACGACCCGGCCGGGAACTGCAGGTGCACGGCAGCTGGCAGCTCGCGCAGACCCTGCACAACGCCGGGCTGGTCGACGTCTACCGGCTGCTGGTGTTCCCGGTCGTGGTCGGGGCCGGGAAGCGGTTGTTCGACGACACGACGCGGCCGTCCGCCTTCCGCACGGTCGCCCGCACGAGCACGGCCGCCGGCGCCACCCACCTGGTCCTGGAGCCGGCCGATTTCACCCGGGGCGACCTGGGCATCGTGGACGGCGAGGCGGTGATCAGCGAGGTCCCGGTCTGATCCCTGCCTGATCTCCGCCCTTCCGTTCCTACCACCCACCCCGATCCAACCGAGCAAGGAGCCCACCTTGAAGCAGTACATGCTGTCCGTCCACCACGAGTCGCCCGCCGAGGTCGCGACCATCTCCGACGAGGACATGCAGCGGATGTTCCAGCAGGTCGACGCGTTCAACGAGGAGGTCAGGCAGGCCGGCGCCTGGGTCTTCGCCGGCGGTCTGGAAGGCATCGAGTCGGCCACCGTCGTCGACGCCCGGGGCGGCGCGGCCGTCATCACCGACGGGCCGTTCGCCGAGACCAAGGAGTACCTGGGCGGCTTCTGGGTGATCACCGCCGCCGACCTGGACGAGGCCCTGGAATGGGCCCGCAAGGGGTCCGCGGCCTGCGAGGGCCGGGTCGAGGTCCGGCCGTTCCAGGGCGAGGCCTGATCCGCCCGATGGGTGCCGACGCGGCCCGGGGCATCGAGCAGGTGTTCCGGGCCGAGCACGGCCGGCTGGTCGCCGGCCTCATCCGCCGGTTCGGCGACATCGACCTGGCCGAGGAATCCCTGGGCGACGCGCTGGTCGCGGCCCTGCAGACCTGGCCCGAGCAGGGCCGCCCACCCAACCCGGGCGCGTGGCTGGCCACCACGGCGGCCAACCGGGCGATCGACCGCCTCCGTCGCGAATCCACCCGCGACGCCCGTCACAGCGAGGCCTTCGCGATGACCGTCAACCGGCCCGACCCGTTGCTCGAGGCGGGCGCCCTGACCGAGCAGGACGGCGCCGTCACCGACGACCGGCTGCGGCTGATCTTCACCTGCTGCCACCCCGCTCTGGCCCCCGACGCCCGGATCGCGCTGACCCTGCGCCTGCTGGGTGGCCTGACCGCCGCCGAGATCGCGCGGGCGTTCCTGGTGCCCGAGCCCACGATGGCGCAGCGGCTGACCCGTGCCAAGCGCAAGATCAGGACGGCCGGCATCCCGTTCCGGGTGCCGCGGGCCGCCGACCTGCCCGGCCGGATCGACGGGGTGCTCGCCGTGCTCTACCTGATCTTCAACGAGGGGTACCTGGCGACGGTGTCCGGCGCCCCCGTCGAGCAGGACCCCGGGCGGGACGCGTCCGCCCGGGACGATTCCGGTCGGGACGAGTCGCCCCGGGACGAGTCGCCCCGGGACGGGTCGCTGCGGGACGACCTGTGCGCCGAGGCGATCCGGCTCACCCGCGTGCTGCGGACGCTGTTGCCGGACGAGCCCGAGGTGACCGGGCTGCTCGCCCTGATGCTGCTGATCCGGGCCCGCCGGCCGGCCCGGCTGCGCGACGGGGTACTGGTGCCGCTGGACGAGCAGGACCGGCGCCGGTGGGACCGGGCCGGGATCGGCGAGGGTCACGACCTGGTGCGGGCCTGCCTGCACCGCAACCGGCCCGGGCCGTACCAGATCCAGGCCGCGATCAACGCGGTGCACACCGATGCGGCGACCCCCGCCGACACCGACTGGGCCCAGATCGTCGCCCTGTACGACCAGCTTCGCGCGGTCCACCCGTCCCCGGTGGTCGAGCTGAACCGGGCGGTGGCGGTGGCCGAACTGGACGGCCCCGCGGTCGGGCTGGCCCTGGTCGAGCCGCTGGCGCTGGCCGGCTACCCGGCCTGGCACGTCACCCGGGCCGACCTGCTGCGCCGGCTGGACCAGCGCGACGAGGCCGCGGCCGCCTACGACCGGGCGATCGCGCTGACCGGCAACCCGGCCGAGCGGGCGTTCCTACGACGGCGGCGCGCGGGGATCGACGGGGGAGCGGGCGTGGGAACATAGGCGGCGTGACATCTGGTCTTGCCGCCCGTGCCCATCGCACGTTCACCCCGCCGGAGCTGATCCGCAACTTCTGCATCATCGCGCACATCGACCACGGCAAGTCGACGCTGGCGGACCGGATGCTGCAGCTCACCGGGGTGGTGGAGGACCGGGCGATGCGGGCCCAGTACCTCGACCGGATGGACATCGAGCGCGAGCGCGGCATCACCATCAAGTCCCAGGCCGTCCGGTTGCCCTGGGCGGCGCCGGGGGCCGACGGTCAACTGACCGATCACGTGCTCAACCTGATCGACACCCCCGGCCACGTCGACTTCACCTACGAGGTGTCCCGGTCGCTGGCCGCCTGCGAGGGCGCCGTGCTGCTGGTCGACGCCGCCCAGGGCATCGAGGCGCAGACCCTGGCCAACCTGTACCTGGCCCTGGAGAACGACCTGCACGTGATCCCGGTGCTCAACAAGATCGACCTGCCGGCGGCCCAACCCGAGCGGTACGCCGCGGAGATCGCGCACATCATCGGCGGCTCGCCGGACGACGTGCTGCGGGTGTCCGGCAAGACCGGGGCCGGGGTCAAGGAACTGCTCGACAAGGTCGTCGCCGAGATCCCGCCGCCGGTCGGCGACGCGGACGCCCCGGCCCGGGCGATGATCTTCGACTCGGTCTACGACATCTACCGGGGCGTCATCACCTAC
Organism: Nakamurella sp.; assembly: GCF_048594475.1. NCBI lineage: Bacteria > Bacillati > Actinomycetota > Actinomycetes > Nakamurellales > Nakamurellaceae > Nakamurella > Nakamurella sp. The sequence goes on from NZ_JBMDXT010000176.1 coordinate 16,129, forward strand.
ATCCGGGTGATCGACGGCAAGATCACCCCCCGCGAGCGCATCCAGATGATGTCGACCAAGGCCGTGCACGAGTTGCTCGAGGTCGGCGTCATCTCCCCGGAGCCGATCCC
>NZ_JBMDXT010000177.1:0-3591 GCF_048594475.1 Nakamurella sp.
GGGGTGCGCCTGCCGCGGCGCCGGCAGCGGGCGCCGGCCCCGCCGGTGCGGACGCGGCCGGGGAGCCGGCGTTCGTCGAGACGCCGACCACCCAGCTGCCCGTGGTGACTCCCGACCCGGGAGCGGGCTACCAGTTGCCGCCGGCGGGCCTGCTCAAGCTCGGGGCCCCGCCCAAGGTGTCCTCGTCCGCCAACGACGACATGATCAACCGGATCACCGGCGTGCTGGAGCAGTTCAACATCGACGCGGCGGTCACCGGCTTCACCCGGGGTCCGACGGTCACCCGCTACGAGGTCGAGCTGGGGCCCGGCGTCAAGGTCGAGAAGATCACCGCGCTGACCCGGAACATCGCGTACGCCGCCGCCACGGAGAGCGTGCGGTTGCTGGCCCCGATCCCCGGCAAGTCCGCGGTGGGCATCGAGGTGCCCAACAGCGACCGGGAGATGGTCCGGCTCGGCGACGTGCTGGCCGCGCCCGACGCCCGGACCGACAGCCACCCGCTGGTCATCGGCCTGGGCAAGGACGTCGAGGGCGGCTTCGTCACCGCCAACCTGGCCAAGACCCCGCACCTGCTGGTGGCCGGCGCGACCGGTTCGGGCAAGTCCAGCTTCGTCAACTCGATGCTGGTGTCACTGCTCGAGCGGGCCTCGCCGGAGGAGGTCCGGATGGTCCTGGTCGACCCGAAGATGGTCGAGCTGACGCCCTACGAGGGCATCCCGCACCTGATCACGCCGATCATCACGCAGCCCAAGAAGGCGGCCGCAGCGCTGGCCTGGCTCGTGGAGGAGATGGAGCAGCGGTACCAGGACATGCTGGCCCACGGGGTCCGGCACGTCGACGATTTCAACAAGAAGGTGCGCAACGGGCAGATCGTCACCCCGCCCGGGTCCGAGCGGGTCTACAAGCCCTACCCGTACATCCTGGGCATCATCGACGAGCTGGCCGACCTGATGATGACCGCGCCGCGGGACGTCGAGGACGCCATCGTCCGGATCACCCAGAAGGCTCGGGCCGCCGGCATCCACCTGGTGCTGGCCACCCAGCGGCCCTCGGTCGACGTCGTCACCGGCCTGATCAAGACCAACGTGCCGTCCCGGCTGGCGTTCGCGACGTCGTCGCTGACCGACTCGCGGGTCATCCTGGACCAGCCCGGCGCGGAGAAGCTGATCGGCATGGGCGACGGCCTGTACCTGCCGATGGGCGCGTCCAAGCCGGTGCGCATCCAGGGGGCCTACGTCTCCGACGAGGAGATCACCGCCATCGTCGACTTCGTCAAGGAGCAGGCGCAGCCGGACTACACCGACGGCGTCACCGTCGCCAAGGCCGACCCGGCCAAGGACGTCGACCCCGACATCGGCGGCGACATGGACCTGCTGCTGGAGGCGATCAACCTGGTCGTCACCTCGCAGCTGGGCTCGACGTCGATGCTGCAGCGCAAGCTGCGGGTGGGTTTCGCCAAGGCCGGCCGGCTCATGGACCTGATGGAGACACGCGGCATCGTCGGACCGTCGGAGGGATCCAAGGCTCGGGAGGTGCTCATCAAGACCGACGAGCTGGACGAGGTGCTGGCCACGATCGCGGGGGTGCCGGCGCCGGTCCCGGACGAGATCTGACGGACCGGCGACGGACGCCCGCCGGTCCGAGTGAACCCCACCCGACCAGGGTGAATGATCCGGCATGTTCCCCGGCCCGCCATTAGTCTGAGCTGGGCCGGAGGAGCCGGCCGAGGACGGGTGGGGGATTGTCGGGGATGGCCGCCAAGCCGAGCGACCGCTGCCGCTGCGGCCACGAGCGGGCGGCACACGAGCACTACCGGCGCGGGAACGACTGTGCGCTCTGCCCGCCCGAGCACCCCTGCGGTCGCTTCCGTGCGACCACCTGGTGGGGCTGGCTGCGCCGGTCCTAGTCGGCCGAGTGACCGGTCGCCGGTCCTCGGGTCCGGACAACGGCGCGACCCGGGGCCCGGCGGCGATCCGGCCCGCTGATCCCGTCGTGGCCTTGACCCGGCCCGGTACGTCCGGCGGGATCGGCCCCCCCGCCTGCTCAGAACGCTCCAGGACCCTCCAGGACGCTCCAGGTGCCGTCCCCGGTCCCATCACCGGGCCGGAGCCGTGTCGACCGGCACCGCCCGGCGGAACGCCGGCCACCCGTCCGGCGCGGTCCGGCTCCGGCCGGCCCGACGACGTGATGTGTTCGAGGTTCGTTCAGCGTTTGTGACCCCCGTGTTCAGGGTATGTTCGGCACTCATTCGGAAATGGTCGGCCCACGATCGCGTGTGAGATCCGCGTACGGCGCGGCGAGGGCGCCCAACGGGTTCCCGGCTCCGCGACAGTGGCCGTCGTCACATTTCGCCGTCGCAAACTGGACCAATCGGATCCGCGGCGCCGCCGTCCCGGACGAGCTCCTCGTTAATGGCGATTCGCATCCGGGGTGGGGTACGTGACATCCAAATTAATTCTTCACGACGGGCCCGTTCGGCCCACGATCCGCACGCCCTGAAGTAACCGTCGGTGATCGACATTTCCTACGATCAGGGAGGAACCGGATAGCAATCGGGTGGAGGCAACCCGACCGATCGGGACCTGTGTCGGCGCGCTCACATCTCGTTGTCATGTGCCACGCCCGATGCGGTAAGGTCTTCCTGGTCGTGTTCGGGACGCACAGTGGCTTCCCGGCGGGGGCTTCGCTCTGAATTCGTCAGGTTCGGCGCAGAACCGTGAATCGCCACCTCTCCCGTGCCCGAGCTTTCCACGTCGAGGAGACCTGAGAATTACTTATGTCTGCTAAGCCGTCATTGAATGATGTTTCCGTCGTTATTCCCACCCGCAACGAGGCCAAGAATCTGCCGTACGTGCTGGAAAACCTGCCCGATGGTCTGGGCGAGGTGATCCTGGTCGACGGCAATTCCGTCGACGACACCGTGGCCGTCGCCCGCGAACTGCGGCCCGACATCGTGGTCGTGCACCAGTCGCGGCGCGGCAAGGGCAATGCCCTGGCGGCCGGGTTCGCCGCCGCCACCAAGACCTTCATCGTGATGATCGATGCCGACGGGTCGATGGATCCGAAGGAGATCCACGCGTTCGTCGCCCCGCTGCACCGTGGGGTCAAGTACGCCAAGGGCTCCCGCTTCACCTCGGGCGGGGGCAGCGACGACATCTCCCGCATCCGGGACCTGGGCAACCGGTTCCTCAACGGGACCACCAACATCCTGTTCCGGACCCGGTTCTCGGACCTGTGCTACGGCTACAACGCCTTCCACCGTGACTGCCTGGCCGCGTTCGCGCTGCCGGATCCGCACGACGTGTCGGTGGCCGCCCGCTGGGGCGACGGGTTCGAGATCGAGACCCTGATCAACGTCCGGGTCGCCAAGGCCAAGGTGTCGATCGCCGAGGTGCCGAGCTTCGAGTCGGAGCGGATCCACGGCGAGAGCAACCTGCGGACCTTCCGGGACGGCACCCGTGTGCTGGCCACGATCATGCGGGAGCGGTTCAGCCGCACCCCGGTGCCCGTGGTCCCCTCCGCCCCCGTCGTCGTCGACCTGCCCGATCGCAGCGTCGCGGCGGTCGACCGCGCGGAGGCGGTGTGACCGCC
>NZ_JBMDXT010000178.1:0-2084 GCF_048594475.1 Nakamurella sp.
CCGTTCGGCATCAAGCCGCTGTTCGTGGCCCAGCTGCCGGACGGCGTCGCGTTCTCGTCCGAGGCCAAGGGGCTGCGCGAGCTGACCGGGCAGGCGTCGGTCAACGTGCCCGCGCTGCAGCATTACCTGGTGCTGCAGTACGTGCCCGAGCCGGCGACCATGGACCCCGCGATCCGCAAGATCGAGTCGGGCACCCACGTGACGGTCCGTCCCGGCCGGCCGATGAGCACCCGGCGCTACTTCCACCCGCAGTTCACGCCCCGGCCGGCGATCTCCGACGCCGAGCGGACCGCGCTCTACCAGCGGATCGCCGACGTCATGGACGACTCGGTCGCCAAGCACATGCGGGCCGACGTCACGGTCGGCGCCTTCCTGTCCGGCGGCATCGACTCCACCGCGATCGCCGCCCTGGCCAAGCGGTACAACCCGGATCTGCTCACCTTCACCACCGGGTTCGAGCGGGAGGGCTTCTCCGAGGTCGACGTCGCCGCCGAGTCGGCCGCGGCGATCGGCGTGCAGCACATCGTCCGCACCGTGTCCGAGGAGGAACTGACCTCGACGCTGCCGCTGATCGTCTGGTACCTGGACGACCCGGTCGCCGACCCGGCGCTGGTCCCGCTCTACTTCGTGGCCAACGAGGCCCGCAAGCACGTCAAGGTGGTGCTCTCCGGCGAGGGCGCCGACGAGCTGTTCGGCGGCTACAACATCTACCGCGAGCCGATGAGCCTGAGCCGGCTCACCGGGCTGCCGGGCGGGCTGCGGCGCGGTCTGGCCGCGGTCGGCCGGGCGATGCCGGACGGGTTCCGCGGGCAGGACCTGCTGCGCCGGGCCTCCCTGGACCTGGAGGACCGCGATTACGGCAACGCCCGCATCTTCCGCGAGGAGCACCTGTCCGGCGGGCTGCTGCGCACCTACGACCCGGCCCGCTCGTTCCGCGACATCACCGACCCGGTCTACGCGTTGACCCGGGACGTCGACCCGATCGCCCGGATGCAGCACGTGGACCTGTTCACCTGGCTGCGCGGCGACATCCTGGTCAAGGCCGACAAGATGACGATGGCCAACTCGCTGGAACTGCGGGTGCCGTTCCTGGACAAGGAGGTGTTCGACGTCGCCCGGACGGTCCCCGCGGACCAGAAGGTGACCAAGGCCACCACCAAGCTGGCGTTGCGCCGGGCGATGGAACTGGTCGTGCCGCCGCACGTACTGCACCGCCGCAAGCTCGGCTTCCCGGTGCCGATCCGGCACTACCTGGCCGAGGGCTCCTACGACTGGGCCCGGGACGTCATCACCTCGTCGCACACCGACGAGTACCTGGATCCCGCGGCCGTCCTGGCCATGCTGGACGCCCACCGGGCCGGCGAGGTCGACCACTCCCGCCGGCTCTGGACGATCCTGGTGTTCATGATCTGGCACGGCATCTTCGTGACCGGCCAGATCACCCCGGAGATCCCGGAGCCGGTGTACCCGGTGCGGCTCTGACGGGCCGGCGCCTACCAGGCCAGCGCGCCGGCGATCTCCGCGGCCGCGTCCTCGCCGTAGGCGTCGGCCAGCCGCACCCGGGCCACGTCCCGGTCGAGCTGGTACTCCTGGGTACCCACGGTCTCCAGGGTCAGGGTCGCCATCAACGAGCCGAGCTGGGCGGACCGCTCGAAGGACAGGGCCAGCGCCCGGCCGGCCAGGAAGCCGGCCCGGAACGCGTCGCCGACGCCGGTCGGGTCGGTCTTGGACTTCTCCGGTAGTGCCGAGACGGCCAGCCGGCTGCCGTCCGCGGCGACGATCTCCACGCCCTTGGAGCCCAGCGTGGTCACCCGGTACCCGACGGCGTCCAGCACGGCCTGGTCCGACCAGCCCGTCTTGGACTTCAGCAGGCCCAGCTCGTAGTCGTTGGTGAACAGCAGGTCGGCGCCGCGGACCAGCTCGACGACGTCGTCACCCTCCATCCGGGCCAGCTGCTGCGACGGGTCGGCGGCGAACCGGTACCCGCGCTCCCGGCACTCCTGGGAGTGCCGGACCATGCCGGCCGGGTCGTCGGCCGAGACCACGACCAGGTCCAGGCCGCCGTAGGCGTCCGCGATCGGGGC
>NZ_JBMDXT010000179.1:0-3114 GCF_048594475.1 Nakamurella sp.
TCATCGACAGCACGGCCGCGGTCGTGGTGACCCACGGGTTGGTGCCGATCGTCTCGCCGACCGCGGCGTTGGCCTGGCCGATCCCCATCGAGGGCAGGATGTGCCAGAGCCCGAACAGGAACGACGCGCCCAGCACCGGGAACCAGCGCCAGCGGATCGCCGGCGCCGCCCCCATCAGGGCCGGCAGCACGCCGCGGAAGGCGATCTCCTCCAGCACGACGGTTCCCAGCGGGATCTGCACGAACACCACGTAGAGCATCATCGGCAGGCTGGCCCCGCCGATCCGGCTGTCCAGGAACGCGCTCGACGTCGCCGGAATGATCATCCCCAGGGCGAAGACCAGCGCGGTGCTGCCGACCAGCAGCAGCCCGACGCCCACCGGCCGGTGCCAGTGGCGGATGCTCAACCCGATGGCGACCGGCCCGGCGCCCCCGCGGGTGGACACGAACAGCAGCAGGGCGGCGACCGACAGGTTCCAGGGCACGTAGGCCCACTGCGGGATCACCCGGTTGGCGACGATGTTGCTGATCACCAGCAGGACGACGGCCGCGGCCAGGGCGAGAAGCCGCCGACGGCGCGCGCGGTGGTGGCGGACCGCGGGTCGCGCCTGTACTGCCTGGGCCATGCTCCTATCGTGGACCTCATTCGGCAGGCGCACCATGGAAACGGCTCGGCGGTCCATGGCAGGCCGGTGGGTGGATCGTGGGCCGAAGCTGGGGAGGTGCGCCGTGACCGGTCCGGTCAGGCGGGTGCAGCGCAATCCGTACGCGGACTTCCTGCGGGCGTTCTCGCTGCTCATCGTCATCCTGTGGCACTGGTCGTTCACGATCCTGGTCTGGAACGACAACGGGCCGTACGCGACCAGCCCGTTGGGGTTCACCTCGGGGCTGTGGATCCTGACCTGGCTGTTGCAGGTGATGCCGCTGTTCTTCTACATCGGCGCCTACGTGCACCTGAAGTCATGGGAGCGGGCCGCCGCCCGGGGTGAGGGGCTGGTCCACTTCGCCCTGCGGCAGGCCCGCTCGCTGGCCGTGCCGTGCGCCGCGCTGATGGGCACCTGGATCGTGCTGGGCATCATCGTCACCAGCGTCTGGGACATCCAGTGGGCGTGGCAGGCGATCATCATGGTGCTCTCGCCGCTGTGGTTCGTGGCCGTGTACCTGTTGCTGGTCTGCCTGATGCCGATCACCGTCTGGCTGCATCGGCGGTACGACCTGCTCGTCCTGGTGGTCATGGCCGGGTTGGCCGTCATCATCGACATCCTGCGGTTCCGGGTGGACATCCCCGGCATCGAGTGGGTCAACATGGTCTTCGTCTGGGGCTTCTGCTTCCAACTCGGCTACTTCTACGACCGGATCAGCGGGACGGGCAGCGCCCCGCGCTACAGCGACGGCCGCATCGACTTTGCCTACCAGGCGCCGCGCTTCCGGCAGCAGGCCAAGGTGATGACCGCGGCCGGCCTGTTCGCGCTGGTCGGCCTGGTCTTCTCCGGCCTCTACCCGGGCTCGATGGTGGGTGTGCCGGGCGAGGACTCGAACATGGCCCCGCCCACGGTCTGCATCGTCGCGCTGATGGTGTTCCAGGCCGGCGTCGCCGAGCTGCTGCGGCCGGCCGTCCTGCACGCCCTGGGCCGAGGCGGCGCCTTCGCCAAGGCCACCACCGTCTTCACCCGGTTCGCGCTGCCGCTGTTCCTGTTCCACACCACCGGGATGGCGCTGTCCCGCGGCGTCGAGTGGGCGATCTTCGGGCCGCAGACCGAGGCCGTGGAGCCGACCCTGATGTGGTGGCTGCTGCGGCCGGTGTCCGTCGTCGGCCCGCTGCTGGCCACCCTGCCCGTCATCTACCTGTTCGGGCGGCGCTGGGAGACCCAGACCACGACCCCGCCACCCCGCATCTTCCCCGTCGAGGACGAGGAGGTCGGGGACGGCGGCGACACCGCCCGGCCCGATCCCGCGCGCACCCGGCCCAAGCGGCCGGCCCGCTGAACGCCCGGCCCGCCGACCGTCACCGGTCGGCCGGGACCGTTCCGGACACACCAAGCGGCGCCGGACGGGCGTCCGGCGCCGGTCGTGGTGGGTCGCCCCGCGGTCAGGCCGCTTCGCCGACCAAGACCCGCTCGCGGACCAGGGTGGCCAGCTCGTCGACCAGCGCGGCCGCGGACTCGTCGTTGCCCTCGACCGGGGTGAAGGTGCCGTCGGCGACCTGCCCGAAGACATTCGCCAGGCCGAAGTTCGACCGGGCGATCGGCATCGTCAGGTAACCGCCGAGCAGCTCGATCTGGGCGCGGGCCCGGGCCCCGCCGCCTCCGGCGCCGTAGGTCAGCACACCCAGCGGGGTGCCGGTCCACTCGGCGTGCAGGTAGTTGACCGCGTTGAACAGCGTGGCCGGCGGGAAGCCGTTGTACTCCGGCGAGACGAAGATCAGCGCGTCGGCCTCGTCCACCTCGGCCGACCACGCCTTGGTGTGCGGGTGCACGTACTGCCCGGTCCGCGGGTGGTGCGGCTCGTCGAACATGGGCAGGTCGACGGCGGCCAGGTCGAGGATCTCGACACGGTCGAACGAGCCCTGCTGCCGGGCGCGCTCGGCCAGCCACCGACCGATCGGCTCGCCCAGGCGGCCGGGGCGGGTCGAGGCGATGACGATCTTCAGGGTGCTCATCGGAACTCCTCTATTGGTTTGCGGCGCTCATATATGACCTTTCAACTAAGGATGACGTGTCAACATTCCGCTGTCCATATGGCGATCGTCACGCTCCGTCCGGACCCCCTCACTCCCGTCCCGCGCGGATCATCTGTGTCGGCGCGGCCGAACCCGGCGACTCCAGCCCCATCCGTCCCGTTCGGCGCGAGATGATCCGCGCGGCTGTCCACACCCGGCCGGCCGACTAAGCTCGACCGCGGCCGGACCGGGTCAGGTTCGCGTGCCGCAACGCCGCGGCCCCGGTGACCGGCCGTCCCGAACGCCGAACCCTTGGGGGTATGTCGTGGCTCGCGTGGCCGTCGATGTCGTCATCAAGCCGGAGATCCTCGACCCGCAGGGCAAGGCGATCCTCGCCGCGCTCGGGCGGTCCGGGCACGCCGGGATCACCGCGGTCCGCCAGGGCAAGCACTTCGA
>NZ_JBMDXT010000018.1:0-2232 GCF_048594475.1 Nakamurella sp.
GTAGGCCCGCAACCCGGTATCGGCCCGTGCCCGCCGCGGCCGCCGCCCGCGAGGGGGTGAACACCCCGCTGACCGGCGGGGCGGGCGGTCAGCCGCCGGCGTTCGTCGACACCTTGCCCAGGGTGGGCGCCTACGAGGCCCGGCTCAAGCGACTGGTTCTCGAGTTGGTCCAGGAGGAGTACGACCAGCTGGCCCGGGGCAAGGCGGCCAAGCGCGGACCCGGCGATCTGTTCGACTGGGAGCACATCCGGGCCGTCGCCGAGCGGTCCAAGGCGGCGACCGACGCCGTCTTCGGCAAGTGGGCGCTCGGTCCGCCGCTCGCCCCGCATGTCAGCATTCACGACGCCTGGGACACCAAGGTCAACCTGCTCCTCGATGTCGACGCGCAGGACGCCGCCGCGAACTGGCGGGTCGAGAAGTTGCTGACCGGCCATCCTCGGGTCCGCATCCTGGACCGCGAGCACGGCGCCATCCAGAGCCGGGGGCCGGAGAAGGCGATCGTCGACCGGGTGAAGTCCCAGATCGTGACGGCCAAGGGCGCGGAACTGCTGGAGACGCACAAGGCGTGGCCCGCGTTCGCCGCCAACGGGGTCGTGAACATCCAGCGCTTCAAGGGCGCGACCAACCGGCACAACCGCTGGGAGATGTGGCAGCTGTTCCAGACGGTGGTCCACGAGTACCTGCACACGCTGGAACATTCCCGGCACCGGGGTTACCAGGGTGGCCTGGACCAGCAGGCCGGCGCCTTCACCCTCCGCGAGGGCGTGGTCGACTACTTCACCCACACGGTGCTGGAGTCGGTCGACTACGGCGACGACGCCTTGCGCCGGGTGGTCGAGGGCGACTTCTACGAGCCCGGGGTGGTCGACCCGATCCCGCCGTACCAGGGTTACCCGGAACGGGCCAACGCCGAGAAGCTGGCCGGTGTCGTCGGTGCCCGCAACGTGATGGCGGCGTTCTTCCTGGGCGACGTCGAGAAGGTCGGAGGAACCCCATGAACGACGGGTCCGATGCGGTCCGGGACTTCGCCGCCCGGGACCTGACCGCGCTCGCCGGTGGCGGTGGACTCGACGCCGGGTCGCCGGTGGGCGAGGTCGCCGGACGGCTGGGCGCCGATCCCGCCGTGTACGGCCGGCACTTCCTCGGCCGGCCACCGCAGGAGACGTTCTGGTGCCCGGCCACGGTCGGCGGCTTCGGCGGTCCGGTGAAGATCTGGTTCCGGGACGGCCGGGTGGTCAAGATCGAGGGCGAGTGGCCCGAGCTCACCCCCGACGCCGTCGCGGCGCTGGGGCCGCCGGACGCCGAACTGGACTACCTCCGCGACGTGGCGATCGTGCCCGAAGGGGAAAAAGTCTGGGCCGCACACGGGTTCGCGGTCAAGATGAACCGCTCCGGCCGGCAGGTGATCGCGCTGTCGGTATTCCCGACGACCACCGTCGAGGGGTTCGAGGCCGGGATCCGCGGCGCCGGCGACTACCGGGAATCACCCGCCCCCGGCGCCTGATCGCGGCGGCCGCGGCGGCCCGCGGAGCCGGTGGTTTTCCGGCCGGCGGACGCGGCGGCCAACCGGCACGATGGATGCCATGCCATGGATGGTCAAGGGGTCCAACCTGCCGGTGTCCGCGCCCGCGGTGCGGTGCGTGATCCAGTGGTCCGGCGGCCCCGGGGTCCCCGACGTCGACGCATCGGCCCTGCTGCTGGACGAGCGGGGCAAGGTCCGGGGCGACCAGGATTTCATCTTCTACAACCAGCCGGCGCACGCCTCGGGGGCCGTGCGGCACGTGGGCAAGCAGTCAGGCCCGGGCGGCGTCACCGATACCCTGACGGTCGATCTGAGCCGGCTTGAGCCGGCAGTCGACCGGGTGGTGCTGGCCGCGTCCGCGGACGGCGGGACGTTCGGCCGGGTGCCCGGGTTGGCCCTGATCGTCGGCGACCCGGCCGGCGCCGAGATCGCCCGGTTCGAGATCGTCGACGCGGCCACCGAGACCGCCTTCGTTCTCGGCGAGCTCTACCGGCGGGCCGGGGCGTGGAAGTTCCGCGCGGTCGGTCAGGGGTACGCGAGCGGGTTGGCCGGGTTGGCGACGGACTTCGGCATCAGCGTGGAGGATCCCGGCCCGGCGGAGCCGCCCGCACCCGCGGCGTCCGCGCCGGCGGCCCCGACCGGGCGGGCCGATGGTCCGGCGCCGGCCCACCCGGGTCTGGCGCAGCGCCGGCCACCCCCGCCCGCAGCCG
>NZ_JBMDXT010000180.1:0-14451 GCF_048594475.1 Nakamurella sp.
CGACCCGGCCGCCGCCGGGCATCCGGCGGACGACCATTCCGACGGGGCCGCCGCGATCCGGGCCCGGCTGCTGCGGCAGCGGCTGGCCGGCCGGACCGCCGCGGCGGTCACCGAACCGGCCGCCGGCCGGGCCGGGCCGCCGCGACCGGCCCACCTGCCCCTGTCCGCGGGGCAGCGGCAGATGTGGTTCCTGTCCCGGCTGGAACCGGACAGCTGGGAGTACGCCGCCCCGCTGGTCCTGCGGCTGGCCGGCCCGCTGGACGTCGGCCGGCTGCGGGCGGCCATCGACGCCGTCGTCGCCCGGCACGAGATCCTGCGCACCCGGTACCGGCTGGTCGACCATCGCCCGGAACAGGTGGTCGACCCGGCCGGGCCGGTCGCCTTCGAGTTCGTCGCGGTCGGCGACACACCCGGCGCCGGTGCCGGTTCCGGGGCCCGGGCCGCCGACCTGGCCTACCGCTTCTGCGGGCGGCCCTTCGACCTGGAGCGGGACTGGCCGATCCGGGTGCAGCTCGTCGCCGTCGGGCCGGACGAGCACCTGCTGACCGTGCTGTTCCATCACATCGCCTGCGACGACTGGTCGATCCGGGTGTTCCTGGCCGATCTGCACGACGCCTACCGGGGGCGCCGGCCGGCCCCGCTGCCGGTCCAGTGGGCCGACCACGCGGCGGCCGAGGCCGGCCGCGACCACGGCGCCGACCTCGCGTTCTGGCGGTCCGAGCTGGCCGACCTGACCCCGCTGGAGCTGCCCGCCGACCGGCCGCGGCCGGCCCGGCGCGACTGGCACGGCGCCGGCGAGGAGTTCACCGTCCCGCCGGCCGTCGCCGCCGCGGTGACCGACCTGGCCCGGCGCACCGACACCACCCCGTTCATGGTGCTGCTCAGTGCCTTCCAGGTGCTGCTGGCCCGGTACACCGGCCGCACCGACATCCCGGTGGGCACGGTGGTCAGCACCCGGAACCGGCCGGAGCTGCAGGAGCTGATCGGCTACGGCATCAACAGCCTGGTGCTGCGCGGCCGCTGGTCCGGCGACCCGACCTTCCGGGATCTGCTGACGGCCAACCGGTCCCGGGCCGGTGCCGCGTTCGCCCACGTGGGCGTGCCGTTCGCGCAGCTGGTCGACGACCTGCAGCCCGAGCGGGACCTCTCCCGCACCCCGCTGTTCCAGGTCGCCTTCGCGATGCAGGAATCGCGGCGCGCCGCCTTCGACCTGCCGGGCCTGGACGTGACCCCGGCCGGCGCCGAGTCCCCGGTCGCCCGCTTCGATCTCACCCTGCAGCTGGAATGGGACGCGGCCCGGCCGGCCGGCGTGCTGGAGTACGCCACCGCGCTGTTCGACCGCTCGACCATCCGGCGGATGGTGGGCCACCTCCAGCGGCTGCTCGCCGCCGTCACCGCCGACCCCGGGCTGCGGCTCTCGGCGGTACCGCTGCTCGACGAGGCGGAGCTGGCCCGGCTGGTGCCGCCGCACGCGCCGGTCGACAACGAGCCGGTTCCCGCGTGCCTGCACCACCTCTGGCGTGACCGGGTCGGCACCCGGCCCGACGCGCCGGCGGTCGTGATCGACGGTGTCGACGGTGCGCCGGCGACCCGGCTGACCTACGCCGAGCTGAACGCCCGGGCCAACCGGCTCGCGCACCACCTGCGCGGGCTCGGGGCCGGGCCGGAATCGATCGTCGGGGTTTGCCTGACCCGCGGCCCGGCCCTGGTGCCGGCGCTGCTGGGCGTGCTCAAGGCCGATGCCGCCTACCTGCCGCTGGACCCGGCCCAGCCGGGTGACCGGCTGGCCTACATGGTCGCCGACGCGCGGGCCCGGATCATCGTCACCACCTCCGACCTGCGGCCGCGGCTCGGGTCGGTCGGGGCCGGCGTCGTGGTCGTCCTGCTCGACCGGCTGCTCTGGCAGGACGAACCGGCCGACGACCCGGTGTCCCGGGCCCGGCCGGACAACCTGGCCTACGTCATCTACACCTCCGGCTCCACCGGGCGCCCCAAGGGCGTCTGCGTCACCCATGCCAACGTCGTCCGGCTGCTGAACCGCGGCCGGGAGCTGTACGGGTTCACCGACCGGGACGTCTGGCCACTGTTCCACTCGTACGCCTTCGACGTCTCGGTCTGGGAACTGTGGGGCGCCCTGCTGTTCGGCGGCACCCTGGTCGTGGTGCCGGCCGCCGTCACCCGATCCCCGGACGACTTCCTCGACCTGCTGGTCCGGCACCGGGTCACCATGCTCAACCAGACGCCGACCGCGTTCCGCGGCCTGGTCGCGCTGGCCGGCGCCGGGGACGACCGGATCGACCGGCTGGCCGTCCGGGCCGTCGTCTTCGCCGGCGAGAAGCTCGACTTCGCCGACCTGGCGCCCTGGGTGGCCCGCCGGGACCTGGCCACCACCCGGCTGGCCAACATGTACGGCATCACCGAGACCACGGTGCACTCCAGCTATTACGCGACCCGGCCGGCCGATCTGGCCGCGCCGCAGGGCAACCCGGTGGGGGAGCCGCTGGACGACCTGCGGATCTACCTGCTCGACCCGGCCGGCCGTCCGGTGCCGACCGGGGTGCCGGGCGAGATCCATGTCGGCGGGCCTGGGGTCACCCGGGGGTACCTGAACCGGCCCGACCTCACCGCCGCCCGCTTCGTCCCCGACCCGTTCGGCGCGCCCGGCGGCCGGCTGTACCGCAGCGGCGATCTGGCCCACCGCGGGCCGGACGGCGGCCTGCACTTCGACGGGCGCATCGACGACCAGGTCAAGATCCGCGGGTTCCGCATCGAACTCGCCGAGATCCAGCTGGCCATCGCCGCCCACCCGGAGGTGGCCGAGGCCGTGGTCGTGGTCCGTGAGCCCGCGCCCGGGGACCGGCGGCTGGTCGCCTACCTGGTGCCGCGGGACGGTCACCGCCCGGACCCGGCGGCGTTGCGGGCGGAGCTGGCCCGCACGCTGCCGGAGTACATGATCCCGTCCGCCTTCGTGGGCCTGGCCGCCCTGCCGCTGACCACCAACGGCAAGCTGGACAAGCGGGCGCTGCCCGCCCCCGATCGCGCCGACACGGCCGCCAGCGGTTTCGTCGCCCCGCGGACCGACCTCGAACGCGAGCTCGCGCAGGTCTGGCGGGAGGTCCTGGAGGTGCCGCTGGTCGGCGCCACCGACGGCTTCTTCGACCTGGGCGGCGACTCCATCCGGGCGGTCGCCCTGGCCGGGGCGCTGTCCGCCGCCGGCCGGCCGGTCAGCGTCCGCGACCTGTTCGCGCACCGCACCGTGGCCGAGCTGGCCGCCCACCTGACCGGTGCCGCGACCCGCGCGCCGGGATCCGTGCCCGGCGGGCCGGACCGGCCGGCCGGCGCGATCGTTCCGCCGGTGGCCCCGTTCGCGCTGCTCGACGCGGACGAGCGGGACCTGCTGCCGCCCGAGGTCGTCGACGCCTACCCAGTCGCCCAGGCCCAGCTGGGCATGCTGGTGTCGATGCTCGCCGACGACGAGCGCCACCCTTACCACAACGTGACCTCGTTCCGGATCCTGGACGACCGCCCGGTGTCCGGGGCCGCCCTGCGCGCGGCCGCCGCCGAACTGACCCGCCGGCACGAGGTGCTGCGCACGGGATTCGACCTGGACGGCTTCCGGCGCCCCCTGCAACTGGTCTACGCGAGCGCGTCCCTGCCGGTCCGGGTGCACGATCTGTCCGGCCTGGACGGGGATGCGGTGTGCGCCGCCCTGCGTGCCTTCCAGACCGCCGAGCGCGCCGACGTCTTCGACGTCCGCACCCCGGCCCTGTTGCGGATCGCCGCCCACGGCGGCGATGCCGGGGCGTGGTGGCTGTCGGTCACCGAGTGCCACCCGATCCTGGAGGGCTGGAGCCACCACAGCCTGGTGATGGAGCTGCTCGGGCTGTACCGGCAGCTCCGGGACGGCGGGACCCCCGAACCGGTGACCGCGCCCGCGGTCCGGTTCGCTGACTTCGTCGCCGCCGAACTGGCCGCGCTCGACTCGCCGGCCGACCGGGAGTACTGGGAGCGGGTCGCCGCGGTGCCCAAGTTCAGCCTGCCCGCCGGGTGGGGCGACCCGGACCCGGCGGCCGACCCGCTCACCGAGTCCTACGTCGTCGCCGTGCCGGTGCACGACCTCGACCCCGCCCTGCGCCGGCTGGCCCGCGCGGCCGGCGCCTCGCTCAAGGCGGTCATGCTGGCCGCCCACCTCACGGTGCTCGGCCAGCTGACCCCCGAACCCCGGTTCACCGCCGGGCTGGTCTGCGACGGCCGGCCGGAAGTGGCCGGGGCCGACCGGGTCTACGGCATGTACATCAACACGCTGCCGTTCGTACACGACCGCACCGCCCGGACCTGGCGCGCGCTGGTGCGTCAGGTGCTCGACCGGGAGATCGAGCTCTGGCCGCACCGCCGGTTCCCGCTGCCGGCCATCCAGCGCGCGGTCGGCGCCGACGCGCTGGTCGACGTCTACTTCAACTACCAGGACTTCCGGCAGCTGGACGCGGGGCTGATCGACCACCCGGCGACCCTGGACGACAGCGTCACCGAGTTCGGCCTGTCGGTGTCCAGCCGGGGCGGGCACATCCACCTCACCGCGCACCCGGGGACGTTGCACCGTACCGGGGCCGAGCGCATCCTCGGGATGTACCGGGCCGTGCTGGAGGCGATGGCCGACGATCCGGACGGCGACGCCCGGGCCGTCCGGCTACCGGCCGCCGAACGGGCCGCCGCGCTGCGCGGTCTGGCCGCCGGCGCCGACCCGGTCGTCGCGCCCTCCGTCCCGGCGGCGTTCGCCGCGCAGGTGGACCGCACCCCGGACGCGCCGGCGGTGCACTGCGGCGACCACACGCTGACCTACCGCGAGTTGGCGGCCAGGGCCGGCGACCTCGCCGGCCGGTTGACCGTCCTGGGCGCCGGCCCCGAGCGGCTCGTGGCGGTCTGCCTGGACCGCGGGCCGGCGCTGGTGCCGGCCCTGCTGGGCGTGCTGGCGAGCGGATCGGCGTACCTGCCCATCGAGCCCACCCTGCCGCCCGAGCGAATCGCCTTCCTGCTCGCCGACGCCGGGGTCGCGGCCCTGGTCACCGACCCGGCGAACGCCGCCGCGCTGGCCCCGCTGCTGCCCGGCCGGCTGGTCACGATCGACCCGGACGCGCCGGTGGCCGGCGACACCCTCTTCACGGTGCCCGATCTCGACCCCGATGCGCTGGCCTACGTGATGTACACGTCGGGCTCCACCGGCGCCCCCAAGGGCGTCATGGCCACCCACGCCAACGTCCTGCGATTCCTGGCCGCGGCCGGTGACCGGTTCGGCTTCGGATCCACCGACGTCTGGGCCGCCGCGCACTCGTTCGCCTTCGACGTGTCGGTCTGGGAGATCTTCGGCGCGCTGCTGGTCGGCGGTCGGGTGGCCGTGCTGCCGTGGACCACCGTCCGGTCGCCGGACGACCTGCTGGACGCCCTCGTCCGGCACGGCGTCACCGTGCTGGACCAGACGCCGTCGGCGTTCCGCGGCCTGGTGCAGCTGGCGGCCCAGGACGATCCGCGGGTCGACCGGCTGGCCCTGCGCACCGTGCTGCTGGCCGGGGAGCGGCCGGCCCCGGCCGAGCTGACGCCGTGGACGGAGCGGCACGGCTGGCAGCGGCCGCGCCTGTTCAACCTGTACGGCATCACCGAGACCACGGTGGAGAGCGCCGCCCAGCAGTTCGAGCCGGCCGACGTGACCAGCGGCCTGAACCGGGCCGGTCACCCGTTCGCCGGCATCGGGATGGTCGTCCTGGACCGCGCCGGGGAGCCGGTGCCCACCGGCGTGCCCGGCGAGATCCACCTGGCCGGGCATGGTCTGGCCCGCGGCTACCTCGGCCGCCCCGACCTGACCGCGACCCGGTTCGTGCCGAACCCGTTCGGGTCGCCCGGATCCCGGCTCTACCGCAGCGGCGACCTGGGCCGCCTGCTGCCCGACGGCACCCTGGAGGTGCTGGGCCGCATCGACGACCAGGTCAAGATCCGGGGCTACCGGATCGAACCGGGGGAGATCGCCGCGCAGGTGCGGCGCTGCCCCGGGGTGCGGGACGCGGTCGTCACCGTGCACGACGGCGACGTGCTGATGGCCACCGTCGTGCGGGACCCCGACGCCCCGGTGAACGAGGACGGGACGGACGCGCTGGACGCCGCCACCGTCGTCCGCTGGTGCGCCGACCGGCTGCCGGAGTACATGGTGCCGGCCGCCGTGACCTTCCGTGACGTCCTGCCGCTGACCGCCACCGGCAAGATCGACCGGTCCGCGCTGGACGCCCCCGACCGCGCGGCGATGCCGGCGCTGCGGGCCGCCGTCGCCGCGCGCACCGACGTCGAGGCCCGGCTCGTCCAGGTGTGGCGGGACGTGCTCGACCTGCCCGAAATCGGCGTCGAGGACAGCTTCTTCCAGCTCGGCGGGGACTCCATCCGGGTGCTCACGCTGGTCACCCGGATGCGGGCGGCCGGGTTCCCGGCGACCGTACGGGACGTCTTCGAGCAGCAGACCGTCGCCGGGCTCGCCGAACGGCTCACCGGCCGTCCGGCGCCGGCCGACCTGGTGCCGGTCGCCCCGTTCGCCCTGCTGTCCGCGGCCGACCGGTCCCGGCTGCCGGGCGGGCTGACCGACGCCTACCCGCTGTCCCAGGTGCAGCTCGGCATGGTCGTGCAGACCCTGACCGACGGCGACGTCAACGCCTACCAGAGCGTCAACTCCTTCCTGGTGCAGGACGAGCCCTGGGTCGAGGGCGCGTTCCGGGCGGCGGTCGCCGACCTGCCGACCCGGCACGAGACCCTGCGCACCTCGATCGATCTCACCGGCTACTCGGTGCCGGTGCAGCTGGTGCACGCCACCTGCGCGGTGCCGATCCGCATCGTGGACCTGCGCCAGGTCGACGCGGACGGGCAGCGCCGCGCGCTGGAGGCGTTCGTCGCCGAGCAGGGCCGGGAGCTGTTCGACCTCGCGGTCGCACCGCTGACCCGGTTCACCGTGCACCGGCTGACCGACGACCGCTGGCGGCTGACCTTCACCCAGTCCCACGCGATCACCGAGGGCTGGAGCTACCACCGCATGCTGATGGAGCTGCTGGCCGACTACCGGGACCGCCGCGACGGGCGGGTCCCGGAGCACCCCCGGCCACCGGCGGTGCGCTACGCCGACTTCATTGCGGCCGAGCTGGCCGCGCTCGACTCGCCGGACGACCGCGCCTTCTGGGCCGACCTGGTCGCCGAGCACCCCCGGCTGGAGCTGCCGGCGACCTGGCGGCCGCGCCGGCCGGTGGTGCCGGAGATGATCCTCGGCGGCGTCCGGCTCGAATCCGTGGAGGCCGGCCTGCGGGCCTTGGCCGTGCGGGCCCGGGTGTCGATGAAGGCGGTATTCCTGGCCGCACACCTGAAGGTGCTGAGCCAGCTGACCGCCCAGGACCGGTTCTGCACCGGCCTGGTCTGGGACACCCGACCGGAGGCCGAAGGGTCCGACCGGGTGCTCGGCATGCACCTGAACACGCTGCCGTTCCCGGCGTCCCGGCCGACCGGCAGCTGGACCGAGCTGGTCCGGCGGGTCTTCGCCGACGAGCTGTCGGCGTTCGCTCACCGGCGGCTGCCGCTGCCCGCGATCCAGCGGCAGGCCGGCGGCAGCCCGCTGCTGTCCGTCATCTTCACCTACCTGGACTTCCACGTGGCCCGGGGCGAGGCCGTCGACCTAGACGCGACCATCGCCAACAGCCCGACCGAATTCGACCTGAACGTGACCACGCTGGGCGGCCTGCTCGGCCTGAGCAGCACCACCGCGGTGATCGGCCGCGCCGACATGGACCGGCTGTCGGACATGTACCGGGCCGTGCTGGAGGCCATGGCGGCCGACCCGGACGGTGACGCCGGGGCGGTGTACCTGCCCGCGGGGGAGCGCGAGAAGCTGCTGTACGACTGGAATCCGGCAAGCCGGAATCCGGCGCCCGCCCCGGCCCTGCTGCACGAGCGGTTCGCCGCCGTCGCCGCCACCCGTCCGGACGCCACCGCGGTGGTCTGCGGATCCGACCGGCGCAGCTACGCACAGGTCAACGCGCAGGCCAACCGGTTGGCCCATCACCTGCGGGCCCGCGGGGTGGTCCCGGACGAGCTGGTCGCGGTGAGCGTGGCCCGGGGGGCCGATCTGCTGCCGATCGTGCTCGGCGTGCTCAAGTCCGGCGCCGGCTACCTGCCGATCGACCCGGCGACGCCGGCCGACCGCCGGGCGTTCATGCTCGCCGACTCCGGCGCCCGGTTGCTGATCACCGACCGCGACACCGACAGCGACACCGACACCGACGGCGACACCGACAGCGACACCGACACCGACCCGATCGACTCGGCGGTGACCGTCCTGCGGTGGGGCACCGAGACCGTCGCCGCCGCCCTCGACGGCGAGCCGGAGACCGATCCGGTCGCCGTCGCCACCCCGGACAACCTGATCTACGCCATCTACACGTCGGGATCGACCGGCCGGCCCAAGGGCGTGCTGCTGACCCACGCGAACGTCGACGCGCTGTTCGCGGCCACCCGGGACCGGCTCGGCATGGGTCCGGACGACGTCTGGACGCTGTTCCACTCGTACGCGTTCGACGTGTCGGTCTGGGAGATGTGGGGGGCGCTGCGGCACGGTGGCACCCTCGTCGTGGTGCCGGCGGACGTGACCCGCAACCCGGACGCGTTCCTCGACCTGCTCGTCGCGGAACGGGTGACCGTCCTGAGCCAGACGCCGTCGGCGTTCCGGTCGCTGGTCGCCGCGGCCGCCGACGGCGATCCGCGCATCGACCGGCTCGCCCTGCGGGCGGTGGTCTTCGGCGGCGAGCGGCTCGACTTCGCCGCGCTGCGCCCCTGGGTGCGGCGGGTGGGCCTGGACCGGCCGGTGCTGCTCAATCTCTACGGGATCACCGAGACGACGGTGCATTCCAGCTACCACCGGGTCGTCGACGCCGACCTCGACACCCCCGAGATCAGCCGGGTCGGGCTGCCCCTGCCGGGGTGGACGATGCACGTGCTCGATCCCAACGGGCAGCCGGTGCCGATCGGCGTGCCGGGCGAGATCCATGTCGGCGGAGCCGGTCTGGCCTGCGGCTACCTGAGCCGGCCGGCCCTGACCGCGGACCGGTTCGGTCCCGACCCGTTCGCCGCCGAGCCCGGCGGCCGGCTGTACCGCTCCGGGGACATCGGCCGCCGGCTGGCCGACGGCACCATCGAGAGCCTGGGCCGGGCCGACGACCAGGTCAAGATCCGCGGGTACCGGGTCGAGCTCGGCGAGATCGCCGCGGCGCTGGCCGACCTGCCCGGGGTGGCCGACGCGGTCGTCCTGCTGCTCGAGCAGAGCCTGGTCGGCTACGTCGTGCCCGCACCGGGCGCCGACCTGCACCCGGCCGACCTGCAGGACCGGGTGCGCCGCGGGCTGCCCGAGTACATGGTGCCGGCCGCGCTGGTCACCGTGCCCCGGCTGCCCACCACGACCAACGGGAAGCTGGACAAGGCCGCCCTGCCCCGGCCGGGCTTCGACGCGCTGGCCCGGCGGACCCCGTTCGTCGCCCCGCGGACGCCGCTGGAGCAGCAGCTGGCCGCCGGGTGGACGGCCGCCCTCGGCCTGGACCGGGTGGGCGTGGACGACTCCTTCTTCGACGTCGGCGGCGACTCGCTGCGCGCGGTGGCCCTGGTCGGCGCCCTGCGCGCGGCGGGCCTGGATCTCGACGTCCGGGACGTGTTCGCGCTGCAGACCATCGGCCGGCTGGCCGCCGAGCTCCGGGCCCGCGCCGGCGGGCCAGGAGTGCCGGTCCCCGAGACACCGGCGCCCGTCGCCCCGTTCGCGCTGCTCGACCCGGCCGACCGGGAGCGGCTGCCGGCCGACGTGGTCGACGCGTACCCGGCCACCGCGGCCCAGATCGGCATGACGGTGGAGGCGCAGGCCGGTCCGGACCGGTCGATGTACACGATCGTCGCCTCGTTCCGCATCCGGGACGAGCGGCCGGTCGACCCGGACGCACTGTCCCACGCCGTGTCCGACCTGGTCGCCCGGCACGAGGTGCTGCGCACCTCGGTGCACCTGACCGGGTACACGGTGCCCCTGCAGCTCGTGCACGCCGCCGCCACGGTGCCGGTCCGGGTCGTCCCGGACACTGTGGGGTCCGCGGCCGGGCTCGCTGTCGGGTCCGGTGGGGACGGCCCCGACCTGGCCGGATTCGCCGCCGCGGAGCGGGCCGCCGGCCTGGACCTGGACCGGGCCCCGCTGCTGCGGGTCACCGCCCACCAGGACCGGCAGGCGTGGTGGCTGACCCTGACCGTCAGCCACCTCGTCGTCGGTGGCTGGGATCTCAACTCGCTGCTGGCCGGCGTCGTCGCTGGCTACCACCGCCACGCGGGTTCGGCGCCGGACGCCGACCCGGCCGCCGGTCCCGCTCCCGCGGTCCGGTTCGCCGATTTCGTCGCGGCGGAACGGGCGGCCCTCGCCGATCCGGCCGAGCGCGCCCACTGGCGCGACCTGGTCGTCGACCACCCGCCGGTGCGCCTGCCGGACGCCTGGGCGGCGGCGGGCACCGGCCCGGCCGGCCGGGTGACCCGGCACGCCGCGGTCTCCTACCGGGACCTGGACGCGGCGCTGCGGTCGCTGGCCGCGCGCTGCGGGACGTCGGTCAAGGCCGTGCTGCACGCGGCCCACCTGAAGGTGCTCAGCCAGCTCACCGAGCTCGACGAGTTCTGCTCCGGCCTGGTCGCCGACGCCCGCCCGGAGGCGGCCGGCGCGGAGCGGGTGCTGGGCATGTACATCAATACGCTGCCGTTCCCGCACCGCACCGGCGCCCGCACCTGGGCCGACCTGGTCCGGTCGGTGTTCGCCGCCGAGCTGGCGATCTGGCCGCACCGCCGGTACCCGCTGGCCGCGATCACCGCGGCCGCCGGCCACGCCGGGCAGGGGCCGCTGCTGGAGGTGCTGTTCGACTTCAACGACTTCCATCAGATCGACGACGACCTGGTCGATGTCGGGGCCGACCCGGCCGCGTCCGGGGCGGCGGGCGCCGTGACCGACGCCGCCGAGGACGGGGCCGTGGCCACCGAGTTCCCGCTGACCGTCAGCACCGTCGGCGGGCTGATCCACCTGGCCGCGGCGGCCGACCGGATCGGCGCGCCCGCGCTCGAGCGGCTCGCGGCCACCTACCGGGCCGTGCTCGAGGCGATCGCCGCCGACCCCGACGGCGATGCGCGGGCGACGTTCCTGACCCCGGCCGAGCGGGCCCGGGTCGTGCGCGAGTGGCCGCCCGGCGACCGGGTCGAGCCGGCCGGCACCACCGCGCCGGCCGCGTTCGCGGCCCAGGTCGCCGCGACCCCCACCGCGACCGCGCTGCGGTTCCCCGGCGGGGCCTGGAGCTACGCCGAGCTCGACGAGCGGGCGGCCCGGATCGCCGGTGGGCTGGCGGCCCGCGGGATCGGGGCCGGGGCGATGGTCGGCGTCCTGCTGGACCGTGGGCCGGACCTGGTGGCCGCTCTGCTCGGCATCTGGCGGGCCGGGGCGGCGTTCGTCCCGCTCGATCCGGCCCACCCGGCCGGCCGGCTCGCCGGGATGCTGGCCGACGTCCGGGCCGAGGCGCTGATCGCCGACCGCACCGAGGATCTCGGCGTGCCGGCGGTGACGGTGGCCGAGCTGTCCGCCCCCGCCCCGGCGGGTCGAGGCACGGTGCCCGATCCAGTGCCCGATCCCGGCCCCGATCCGGACCTGCCGGCGTACGTCATCTTCACCTCGGGGTCCACCGGCCGGCCCAAGGGGGTACTGACCAGCCACCGCAACCTGTGGGCGTACCTGCACCCGTGGGCGACCGGCCTGGCCACCCGGGGTCCGGGCGGGGCGCCCCTGTTCTCCTCGCCCGCGGTCGACTTCTCGATGACCGTGCTGTGGGGCCCGCTGTGCACCGGCCGCGTCCTCACCCTGGCCCCGGCCGAGCTGGAGCTGGCCGACCTCGGCGGCTGGCTCGCCGCGGCCGGCCCGTTCGGCTTCGTCTCGCTCACGCCGGCCCACCTGCACCTGCTGGACGAGCAGATCGGCGCGGTCGCGGCCGCGGCGGCGGCCCCGGTGTACCTGGTCGGCGGCGAGGCGCTGCCCGCCGACCTGGCCGCCCGCTGGTCGGCCGCGCTCGGCGACGGCGGCCTGGTCAACGAGTACGGGCCGACCGAGATCACCGTGGCCAACTCCGCGTTCGCGCTGCCGGTGGGAGAGCCGGCCGGCCGCATCCCGATCGGCCGGCCGCTGCCCGGAACGACCGCCTATGTCCTGGATGCCGCGATGCAGCCGGTCCCGGCCGGGGCGCCCGGCGAGATCTGGGTCGGCGGCCCCGGGGTCGCCATCGGCTACGCCGGCCGGCCCGGGCTCACCGCCGACCGGTTCCGGCCGGACCCGTTCGGCCCGCCCGGGACGCGGCTCTACCGCACCGGAGATCTGGGCCGCTGGCTGCCCGGCGGGCTGCTGGACTGCCTGGGCCGGGCCGACGAGCAGGTGACCGTCCGCGGTCACCGGGTGGAGCCCGGTGAGATCCGGGCCGTCCTGATCGAGGCCGGTGCCCGCGACGCCGCGGTGCTCGTCCGGGACGGCCGGCTGACCGCCTGGGTGGTCGGTCCGATCGACCCGGCGGACCTGCGGGCGTCCTGCGCCCGGCAGCTGCCGGCGCCGATGATCCCGGCCGCGTTCGTTCCCGTCGACGCCCTGCCGATCACGCCCAACGGCAAGCTCGACCACCGGGCCCTGCCCGCCCCGGCGGACGCCGCGGGCGGTCCGTCGGCCCCGCCGGAGGGTCCCACCGAGCAGTTCCTGGCCCGGGTCTGGAGCGGTCGGCTGGGCGCCGAGATCGGTCGCGACGACGACTTCTTCGACCGCGGCGGGGATTCGCTCAGCGCGGTCGGCCTGGTCGGCGATCTGCGCGCCGCCGGCTACGCCGTGACGGTGCGGGACCTGTTCCTGCGGCGCACCGTCCGGGCCCTGGCGGCCGGCCTCGAGCCGGCCGCCGCGCCCGATCCGGCGGCCGTCGACCCGTTCGCGCTGCTGGACCCGGACGACCGGGCGGCCCTGCCGGGCGGGCTCACCGACGCCTACCCGATGACGCAGGTGCAACTGGGCATGGTGGCCGAGATGGTGGCATCCCGCGCCGCGGACGGCCGGGCGGCCTACCACAGCGTGCTGGCCCACCGGATCCGCGCGGACCGGCCGCTGGACCCGGACGCCCTGCAGGCGGCGGTCGACCTGGTGCTCGGCCGCCACGACACGCTGCGGACATCCTTTGCGCTATCAGGGTTCTCGGTTCCGCTGCAGCTGGTGCACGAGCGGGTCACCCTGCCGGTGACCGTCGTCGACGGGCGCGGCCTGGACGCCGCCACCGCCCGCCGGCGGCTGGAGGAGCATCTGGCCGCCGAGGGATCCGCGCCGCTGGACCCGGCCCGGGCACCGCAACTGCGGCTGACCGCCCACCTGGAGGACGACCGGACCTGGTGGCTCACGATCGCCATCAGCCATGCCGTGACCGAGGGGTGGAGCCTGCGGCTGCTGGTCGAGGAGCTGCTGGACACCTACGCGCAGGTCCGGGACGGCGCGCCGGCGTCGCCGCCGGCGGCGCCCGGCGTGCGGTACGCGGACTTCGTCGCGGCCGAGCTGGCCGCGCTGGCCGACCCGGACGACGCCGCCTTCTGGCGCGGGGTCACCGCCGACTACCCGGCCGCCCGGGTGCCGGCCGGCTGGCAGGACGACGGCCCGGCCACGCCGAGCCGGGCCCGGGTCGACCTGGCCGGCCGGATCGACCGGCTGCGGGACGTCGCCCGGGAGACCGGCGTGCCGCTCAAGGCCGTGCTGCACGCGATCCACCTCAAGGTGATCGGCCAGCTGACCGGCGACGCGGCCTACGCCTCCGGGCTGGTCTGCGACACCCGGCCCGAGCTGGCCGGCGCCGACCGGATGCTGGGCATGTTCCTCAACACCGTGCCGTTCGGCCACGACCGGATCACCGGCAGCTGGCGCGAGCTGGCCCGGCGGGTGTTCGACCGCGAGGTCCGGCTCTGGCCGCACCGCCGGTACCCGCTGCCGGCCATCCAGCGCGAGGCCGGCCGCCGGGTGGTCGAGATCCTCTTCAACTACCAGGATCTGGACCGGCCCGCGGCGGCCCGCGCGGCGGCGATCGAGGAATCGACGGCGGCCGGCCCGGCCCCGGCCGTGACGTCGACGCTCGGCGAGGGGGCCACGGAGTTCCCGCTGTCGGTCATCGCGTCACCGGACGCCTTCGAGCTGATCAGCGACAGCACGGTGCTCGGCCGGCACGCCCTGGACCGCGTGGCCGGGATGATCGACGCGGCGGTGGACGCCCTGCTCGCCGATCCCGACGCGTCGTCGGCCCGGCCGTGCCTGCCGGCCGCCGAGCGGGACCCGTCCGCCGGCCCGGCGCACTCCGGCGTCGTGCACCCCGCCGGCGG
>NZ_JBMDXT010000181.1:0-3307 GCF_048594475.1 Nakamurella sp.
CTTGATGCGTTCGACGTTGAGCAGGGTCATCGGGGGCCCTCCGACGCGGGCGGAACGGGACCGGGGGGCGGCCAGCCGGCCGGCGCGGCGCCCGGTGGCGGCATCGCGGCCGTCACGCCGGGACCCGCCCCGGCCACCGGGGGCGGACCGGCCCCGGGACCACCCGGCATCGGACCGCCGGGGACCTGACCGCCGGGGACCTGACCGGCGGGGACCGGGCCGCCGAGGGCCGGCGCGGGCGGCGCCCCGGCCGGCCGGGCGCGGGACCCGCCGTACTCGACCGCGTCCCCGGTGAGCTGGATGAACGCCTCCTCCAGCGAACCGAGCTGCGGGGTCAGCTCGTGCAGCGTGATGCCGGCCGCGCCGGCGACGTCCCCGACCTGCTCGATCGGCGCGTCGAGCACCTCCAGCGCGGCGACCGGGCCGGGTGGGGCGTCGACCACCTGCAGGTTCGCCTCGACGAGCGCCGCCCGCAGGTCGGCCAGCCGGGGCGAGCGGACCCGCACCGAGGCCCGGGTCGCCCGGGCGATGAAGTCCGGGGTCGCGGCGTCGGCGATGAGCCGGCCCCGGCCGATGACGATCAGGTGGTCGGCCGTCAACGCCATCTCGGACAGCAGGTGCGAGGACACGAACACCGTGCGGCCCTGCGCGGCCAGGTTCTTCATGAACGTGCGGATCCAGTAGATGCCCTCCGGGTCGAGCCCGTTCACCGGCTCGTCGAACAGCAGCACCTGCGGGTCGCCCAGCAGCGCACCGGCCAGCCCGAGCCGCTGCTTCATGCCCAGCGAGAACTTGCCCACCGCCTTGCCGGCGACGTTGCTCAGGCCGACCAGGTCGAGCACCTCGTCCACCCGGCGGCGGGGCAGCTTGTTCGACGCGGCCATGAAGCGCAGGTGGGCCCGGGCCGACCGGTTCGGGTGGACCCAGTTGGCGTCGAGCAGCGCGCCGACCTGGGTCAGCGGCCGCTGCAGGGACGCGTACGGCTTGCCCCCGATCAGGGCGCGGCCGCTGTTCGGGTTGTCCAGGCCCAAAATCATGCGCATGGTGGTGGACTTGCCCGCGCCGTTGGGTCCGAGGAACCCGGTCACGGTCCCCGGCCGGACGGTGAACGACAGGTCGTCCACCGCCACCGTGGAGCCGTACCGCTTCGTCAGTCCGATTGCCTCGATCATGCGACCTCCCCTGGGGACCAGCATGGCACGCGGGTCGGACGGCCCGGCCGAGCCGTGCCCGCCCGGCTGCCAGGTGCGCGCTCGGCGGGGGTCTGCTCGGCCGACCGCAGCTGCGCGGATCCAAGGCCCACCGATCCGGGCAAGTCGGGCGTCAATGCGGGTCTTGGATCAGCGCGGCGGGCCGGGAGAGCGCCGGGCGGCCCCACACCGGCCGGCCGGCGCGCGGCTGCGGGCGGACCCGGGGCCGATCGAGGGCGGGCATAGGGTGGCCCGATGCCGGTCGAGTTCCCCACCAAGACCCCGCCGGGTGACGCCCTGCCGCGTCACGGAATCGATGCGGCGTTCACCGCATTGCCGCTGACCCGGCTCGCCGACGCCGCCCTCGGAGCGGCGACGGCGGCCGGCGCCGGGTTCGCCGACTTCCGCTTCGAGCGCCTGGCCACCTCGTCGCTGACCGTCCGCGACACCGCCGTGCAGAGCGCCACCGACGCGGTGACCACCGGGTTCGCCGTCCGGGTGATCGTGGACGGCGTCTGGGGCTTCGCCGCCTCCGTGGTGCCGACCGCGGACGCGGCGGTGGCCACCGCGCGCCGGGCGGTCGACGTGGCCCGGGCGCTGGCCGGCGCCGTCGCCGAGCGGGTGGAGCGGGCCGACGAGCCGGTGCACGCCGACGTCGAGTGGGTCAGCGCCTACCGGATCGACCCGTTCACGGTGCCCGGCGCGGACAAGATCGCGCTGCTGCTGGACCGGTCGGAGCGGCTGCTCGCCTCGGACGGGGTCGCCCACACCGAGGTCGGCCTGTACCAGGTCAAGGAGAACAAGTACTACGCCGACACCGCCGGCACCCGCACCACGCAGCAGCGCGTCCGGCTGGAGCCGACCCTGTCGGCCACCGCGATCGACTCGGCCTCCGGCGCGTTCGAGACGATGTCGTCGCTGACCCCACCGGTTGGCCGCGGCTACGAGTACCTGACCGACGGCAGCTGGGACTTCGACGGCGAGATCGCGACCATGGGCGAGCAGCTCATGGAGAAGATGAAGGCGCCGTCGATCGAGCCCGGCCGGTACGACCTGGTGATCGACCCGACCAACCTGTGGCTGACCATCCACGAGTCCATCGGCCACGCGACCGAGTACGACCGCGCGATCGGCTACGAGGCGGCGTACGCCGGCACCTCGTTCGCCACGCCGGACAAGCTCGGCTCCCTGGTCTACGGCTCGCCCGGGATGCACGTCACCGGTGACCGGACCGTCGAGCACGGACTGGCCACCGTCGGGTTCGACGACGACGGCGTGGCCGGCCAGTCGTGGGACCTGATCCGCGGCGGCATCCTGGTCGGCTACCAGCTCGACCGGACCTTCGCGCACCGGTTGGGGCTGCCCCGCTCCAACGGGTGCGCCTACGCCGACTCGCCCGGGCACATCCCGATCCAGCGGATGGCCAACGTCAGCCTGCAGCCCGACCCGGCGGGCGGGTCCACCGAGGACCTGATCGGCGGCGTCGAGAACGGTCTTTACGTGGTCGGCGACAAGTCGTGGTCGATCGACATGCAGCGCTACAACTTCCAGTTCACCGGTCAGCGGTTCTACCGGATCCGCAACGGCCGGCTCGCCGGCCAGGTCCGCGACGTCGCCTACCAGGCGACCACGACGGACTTCTGGGGCTCGATGGACGGCATCGGCGGCCCGCAGACCTACCGTCTCGGCGGCGCCTTCAACTGCGGCAAGGGCCAGCCGGGTCAGGTCGCGTCGGTCTCGCACGGCTGCCCGTCGGCCCGGTTCCGGGGCGTGAACATCCTCAACGCCACCCAGGAGGCCCAGTGAGCACGCGTGCGCCGGTGAGCGTGGTGACCGGGCTGCTGAGCCCGCAGCAGATCGTCGAGTCCGGGCTGGCCGCGGCCGCGGGAGCGGCCGGCGCGGGCGACGCCGACGGCTGCGTCGTGGTCGTGCACAGCTCCAGCTCGGCGAACATCCGCTAGGCGAACAACACGGTGACCACCAACGGCGTCATGCACGACGTCACCGTGACGGTGGTGGCGTTCCGCAACGGCGCCGAGGGCACGGCCACCGGCTCGGTCAGCGCGAGCGCGTCCTCGACCGAGCAGGTGGACCGCATCGTCGAGGCTGCCGACGCC
>NZ_JBMDXT010000182.1:0-4698 GCF_048594475.1 Nakamurella sp.
GCCCCGGCCCCCGACCCCGGGGCGCGCCCCGGTTTACCCCCCCCCGGGGGGGGCCCGGGGCCCGCGCCGTCGGCGTTCTCCGGGCCCCGGGGCCGGGTTGGTGGCCAATCATCACGACATCGGCAAATTCGTCGGCGAAACGGTCGCAGACTTGATCGGTTCCTGACCCCCTACCTGCTGGCGATGGCGCCCGGGGAGGCGGTACGGTACGCACGTTGTTGCTCTTCTCCTGGTGTCCGCATGGCATGCACGGGGTAAAGCGCAATCGCTCGGCCGGAGAAGGAATCGGCCGGGGTGTTCGATCAGCGGGCAACCGCGGACAAACGCTCGAGGAGAGCAAGCATGGCGCAGGGAACTGTCAAGTGGTTCAACGCGGAGAAGGGCTACGGCTTCATCTCCCCGGACGACGGGTCGGGTGACGTCTTCGTCCACTACTCGGCGATCGGTGGCACCGGCTACAAGTCGCTCGAGGAGGGGCAGCGGGTCAACTTCGAGGTCGAGCAGTCGCCCAAGGGACCGCAGGCCACCGGGGTCAGCGCCGCCTGATCCGGCTTGTTCCGTCGACAGGGCCCGCACCGGGGACTCCGGTGCGGGCCCTGTCGTCTGTCCGGGCCCTGTCGTCTGTCCGGGCCCTGTCGTCTGTCCGGGTCCTGAGGCCTGCCCGGGTCCTGAGGCCTGTGCAGGCCCTGTCCTCTGTCCTGGCCCTGTCGTCCGCCCGGGTCCTGAGGCCTGTGCAGGCCCTGTCCTCTGTCCTGGCCCTGTCGTCCGCCCGGGTCCTGCGGCCTGTCCCCGGATCTCGCCTCTCCCCGGACCTCGGCCTCGCCTGTCTTTGGACCTCGGCCTCGTCCGGCGCCCGGCGGTGGCAGGCTGTCGGTCATGACCGTCGAGGGCACCCTGGACACGCCGGCGATCGACCCGGCCCGGCTGCCCGGACCGACGCCGTCCTCGGTGGTGCAGGCGGTCAGCTCCGCGCTCGGCGCCCCGCCGGCCGCGGTGTACGGAGTCAGCGACGACACCCTGGCCCAGGTCGAACGGGCCGGCGGCCGGCTGGCCCGGCGGGCGCTGGCCCTGATGGACGAACGGCTGCCCTGGTTCCGATCGCTGCCGGCCGAGCAGCGGTCCTGGGTCACGCTGGTCGCCCAGGCCGGCATCTCCGGTTACGTCGTCTGGGCCAAGGCCAGCAGCGACGAGTACCGCATCACCGGCGAGGTGTTCGGCACGGCGCCGCGCGAACTGGTCCGCGCCGTCTCGCTGCGCCGGACGGTGGAACTGGTGCGGGTGGCGATCCTGGTCGCCGAACAGGAACTGCCGGCGCTGGCCGCCGACGAGACCGAGCGGATCGCCCTGCGCGACTCGCTGCTCCGGTACAGCCGGGAGATCGCCTTCGCCGCCGCCGAGGTCTACGCCGCCGCGGCCGAGACGCGCGGAGCGTGGGACGCCCGGGTCGAGGCGGCCGTGGTGGACGGGGTGGTGCGCGGCGAGGACATCGGCACCCTGTCCTCCCGGGCGGCCGCCCTGAACTGGGATCCGACCGCCGACACCGTCGTGGTGGCGGGCGCGGCGCCGACTGGCGACCGGGCCGATGCCGTGGGCGCCGTCGCCGACTGGGCCGCGTCGACCGGCCGGTCGGCCATGTCCGGGGTGCACGGCGACCGGTTGGTCCTGGTGCTGGCCGGCTCGGCGGCGCCCGAGGCCGGCGTGGCGGCCTTGTTCGGGGACGGTCCCGTGGTGCTCGGTCGGGCCGGCAGCGGCCTACGGGCGGCCATCAACTCGGCCGCCGACGCACTGGCCGGCCTCGACGTGGCCGCCGCCTGGCCGGACGCCCCGCGGATCATCGACGCCGACGACCTGCTCGCCGAACGGGTGCTGGCCGGCGACGCCCGGGCCGCCGCCCGGCTCCGGGCCTCCGTCTACGGACCCCTGGCGGCGGCGCCGCACCTGCTGTCCACCGTGGACGCCTACCTCGCCGCCGGTGGCGCGCTCGAGCCGACCGCGCGGAACCTGTTCGTGCACCCCAACACCGTCCGCTACCGGCTGCACCGCGTCGCCGACCTCACCGGCCGCGACCCCTGGGACCCGCGCGACCTGCTCGTCCTGCAGACCGCCGTCATCCTCGGCCGCCTCGCCGCCGCGCCCTGACCGCGCCTCCGGCTCCGGCCCAGTCCCGCCCCGCGGCTTCCGCGGCCGACCTCGCCGGTTCGCTGATCAAACCCGGGCCGAACCGGACATCCCAGCCCCCACACCGCGGGTTTGATCAGCCAAACTCCACCGGCCCCGCCGGTTCGCTGATCAAACCCGGGCCGAACCAGACATCCCGGCCCCCACACCGCGGTTTTGATCAGCCAAACTCCACCGGCCTCGCCGGTTCGCTGATCAAACCCGGGCCGAACCAGACATCCCGGCCCCCACACCGCGGTTTTGATCAGCCGACCCGCGCCGGCGAGGCCCACGCCGCCGGCGACGGTCGGGCACCGGTCCCCCGCCGCGGCGCCGAGCCGGACCATCCCA
Organism: Nakamurella sp.; assembly: GCF_048594475.1. NCBI lineage: Bacteria > Bacillati > Actinomycetota > Actinomycetes > Nakamurellales > Nakamurellaceae > Nakamurella > Nakamurella sp. The sequence continues at coordinate 2,509 of NZ_JBMDXT010000182.1, forward strand.
CGGAGGGCGGCGTCATTCCGCGCGCCAGGAAGCCGTCGCGGCGGGACCAGGTCCGCAGCAGCCGATCGGCCGGCAACGGCTCGGCCCGCAGCAATGACGCGATGCGACCGGCCAGCGCGTCCGGCGTCAGCGTGGCGATGGTCCATGTGTAGCGGACGACGCGGATGCCCCACTCCTGCAGCTGCCACTCTCGTTCCTTCTCCGCCCGCAACGCCGCCAACGGATCGCCGAGCAACCCGTACTTGCCGATCCCGTCGGCCTCCGCGGCCAGCCGGTGCTCGGCCCAGTAGTGGTCCAGCCGCCAGCAAGGGACTGTCTCCCCCACCCACACGTTGCTGGCGCCTACCGGTAGCCCGGCCCGGAGCAAGGCGTACCGGCCGACCGACTCGAGCGGCGACTCGACGTCCGGGCATGCGTGAGCCACCGCCCACCGCGCCCGCCCGTGCCCGGGCCAGGCGGCGATGTCACGTTCGGCCTGGGCCAGGCCCTCGAGGGACCCCTCCCGGCCGGCGGCGGCGTCGGTGAGGATCAGCCCGGACCGTCGATCGAGCCCACGGGCCAGGTCGACCGCGGCGAAGGACGGGCGCAGCGTCGCCGTGCCGTCGATCTCGGTGAGCCATCGATCGGCAACGGCGGCGAATCGGGTCCGGCCGTGCAGCGTGCGGTTGGACCCGCTGGCCCGCGACCCCAACCGGATCACGCTGGGCACCGGCGGCGGCGCCGACCGGGTGGGCAACTCGTGCAGGGCGACGGCCGACCAGTCCGACGCATGCGTGTTCGCCGGTGAGGCCATGACGAACGCCCGGGTGCGCAGCCTGAACGCGGGCCACTCACCCAAGGCCTCGACGGCTCGCCGCTCGGCGTAGACGCCCTTGGCCAGAACGGTGAGGGCACCCGACCGCAGGAGCCGCTCGACCCGGTCGGCGCTGACGCCGAGGTCGCGGCACCGGGCGGCGGTGATCAGGCCGTCGTCGGCGAGAGCGGCGTGCAGATTCGCTGGCATGGTCGTGGACACCCACGCAGCTTCCCGGCCACCGGCCGATCGGTGGGAAGAATCTTGGCCGATGTGGACAACCACCCCAGAGTTGTCCACACCGGTGCCGGGGCAGGGCGGATCCGCCCACTTCGCTGATCACATCCGCGCTCGGCGCCCGAATTGCCCGCTTCCGACCCGGCTTTGATCAGCGAACCACAGCGACGACCACAGGGCCGCTGATCAAATCCGCGCCCAGTGTCCGAATTGCCCGCTTCCGACCCGGCTTTGATCAGCGAACCGCGACACGGACCGGCGGATGGACCGGCGGATGGGCCGGTGCCGGGATTCGCCCAGCACGCCGGGACCAGCACCGACGCTGTGACGATGATCAAGATTTGGTGACTCCCACCGGGTTGACTGTGGGGTTCCTACAAAAGACTCACCGGGACTTGGTGGCGTCCGTCATCACCGGCGCCGCACCGGACATGTCACGGTAGATGGCGTGCTGGCCATCGTCGCTCCCGGCCAGGGAGCCCAAAAACCCGGAATGCTCTCCAGTTGGTTGGAACTGGACGGAGCAGCTCAGGCGCTGGCCGAGATGTCGGAGCGGGCGCACCTCGATCTGACCCGGCTGGGCACCGAGGCGTCCGCCGAGGAGATCAAGGACACCGCGGTCACCCAGCCGCTGGTGGTCGCCTCCGCCCTGCTCGCGGCCCGCTCTCTGCAGATCCCGTCCACCGCCGTGGTCGCCGGGCACTCCGTCGGCGAACTCGCCGCGGCGTCCGTGGCCGGCGTGTTCGGCGACCTGGACGCGGTCGGCCTGGCCGCCGTCCGCGGTCAGGCGATGAGCGCGGCCTGCGCGCTGACCCCCACCGGCATGTCCGCGGTGATGGGCGGCGACACCGAGGCGGTGCTGGCCGCGCTCGCCGAGCTCGACCTGGTCGGCGCCAACGTCAACGGCGGCGGGCAGATCGTCGCGGCCGGCCCGCTGGAGGCCCTCGACCAGCTCAAGGCCGAGCCGCCGGCCGGCGTGCGGATCATCCCGCTGCCGGTGGCCGGGGCGTTCCACACCTCCTTCATGGCCACCGCCGAGCACGCCCTGCGCGAGCACGTCGGGAATCTGACCCCGCAGGACCCCACCCACGTGCTGCTCACCAACGCCGACGGCACCGTCGTCGGCTCCGGCCCGGCGTACCTGCAGCTGCTGGTCGCCC
>NZ_JBMDXT010000183.1:0-4474 GCF_048594475.1 Nakamurella sp.
GCCTGGGCAGCCCGTCCACCACCACTCGCGGGCGGCGCCCGCGAACAGGAGCCACGATGTCGACGACCACCACCACGCTCGAGAAGCCGCTGGAACGCACCACCGACAACGACGACACGCCGAAGATGTTCCACTACGTGCGGAAGTCGAAGATCGCCGAATCGGCGGTGATGGGCAACTTCGTGGTCGCCCTGTGCGGCGAGACGTTCCCGGTGACCCGGTCGCCGAAGCCGGACTCGCCGGTGTGCCCCGACTGCAAGAAGATCTACGAGTCCCTGAAGAAGGGCTGATCACCGGCATCGACCGGTGACCTGCCGGGCCGCGGGCCCACGGGTCAGGTCGCGGCCGGTCCGGGTGGCTGGACCGGCTCCGGGGCCGCCCCGACGACCGGCCCGTCCCGCTCGGGGTCGTACCGCTGCCAGCGCCGCAGCTCCCGCTTGGACGGCCGGGGCGGGTAGTACTCCAGCGTGGCGTTGTTGAACTGGGCGCCGATGATGACGGCCATCGAGACGAAGTAGTAGAAGAGCAGGAACGTGATCGGCGTGGCCAGCGCGCCGTAGGTCAGGCCGTGCGCGTACACGTACGACAGGTACAGCCGAAGCCCGAAGCTGGCGACCAGGAACACGCCGGCGGCCAGGAACGCCCCGGGGACCCCGCGGTCCCAGGGGTGCTTGTGCTTGGGCGCGACCTTGTACAGGACCGTCAGCAGGAAGATCAGCCCGAGCGCCAGGGCCGGGTAGTAGGCGACGTTGACGATGTTGGACACCTGCCCGCGCCAGGACTCGGGGAACAGCTTGGGCAGGTAGTCCGGGCCGATGGCCAGCAGCGGCAGCATGACGATGCCCGACAGCAGCGCCAGCAGGTACAGGCCAAGGGCGAAGAAGCGCTCCACCACCGGGTGCCGCACCTCGTGCTGGCCGTAGGCGATGGTGATCGACTCCACGAACGCCGACATCGCCGACGACCCGGCCCATAGGCTGATCACCAGGCCGACCGACACCACGTCGGCCTGGCCCTGGCTCAGGATCGTCTCGACGGTGTTGCCGACCAGGTTGTCCGCCACCTCCTCGTTGAAGATGGCGTTGAGGAAGATCAGGATCTGTTCGCGGATCTGGTCGATGGTGCCCGCCGGGAAGTACCAGTTGACGACGTAGCCGACCAGGCCGAGCAGCGCCAGCAGCAGCGGAGCGGTGGACAGCGCGCACCAGAAGGCGGCCTGCGAGCTCAGGCCGAACAGGGAGTCGCCCCAGGCCTTGGACAGGGTGCGGCCGATCACCTTGCGCCAGCGGTGCCGGACCTTGGGCGCGGGCACCGCGACCGGACCGGTGCCGACCCGGAACCAGGGCACGGTGTGCTGGTCCTCGATCGGCTCCTGGATCGGCTCCTGGGTCGGCCCGGCCCGGTCGGGGGCGGCCGGATCGGCGACGACCGGACCGGGCGACACCCGGGTCAGCGCCACCGTCGGCCTGGAGTCGGCCGGGGACCCGGCCGGGGCACCGGCCGGCCCGCCGTGCGCGGTGGCGCCCGGTGCGGTCGGTGGGACGTCGGGGGCGGCGGTCGCGGACGGGACGGCCGGGTGCCCGGTACCGGCCCGCGCGGCCCCGTTCGCCGAACCCGGGTCGGGGGCGACGGGTGCGCTCGGCCGGCCCGTGACGGGCCAGGTGGGATCCCGCGGCGGCGGGGCAGCCGTGCTCACCCCACGAGCATGCCTGCCGCGCGCCCGGTGGCGGTAACGCGACAGGCGATTCTCGTCACGGACGGGCCGGCCGAGACCGATTCGAAACATTCCGCAGATGCGCGGCACACCCGTCGGGCGCGGGTATGGTCGTGGGTCGGCCCGGCCAGCAGGTGCGGGCGGGCGCGGCGCCGTTGGGCCGGTATCCGTTACCCGCCTGTCGGTTTGGGTCGGGGCCGACGGCACGCGGCATTCGGGACGGCAGGGAAGGGCGGGGGTGGAGGGACGGGTGGGACAGCCGCCGCTTCGCCCGTGGCAGCGGGAGGCCCTGGCCTCCTACCAGTCCGCGCACGCCGCTGCCGGTCGGCGGGACTTCCTGGTCACCGCGACGCCGGGCGCCGGCAAGACGACGTTCGCCCTCGCCGTCGCCGGCGACCTGATGCGCCGCCGGGTGATCGACCGCGTCGTGATCGTCTGCCCGACCGACCACCTGCGCACCCAATGGGCCGACGCCGCCTCGGCGTTCGGCCTGGTGCTGGATCCGAAGATGAGCAATGCCCAGGGGCCGGTGCCCGCCGGCTGCCAGGGCTACGTGGCGACGTACGCCCAGGTGGCGGCCCGGCCGGCGATCCACGCCGCGCGCAGCGGCCGGATGCGCTCGCTGGTCGTGCTCGACGAGATCCACCACGCCGGTGACGGCCTGTCCTGGGGCGAGGCCGTCGGCGAGGCGTTCGGGGAGGTCCACCGGCGGCTGTCGCTGACCGGGACGCCGTTCCGGACCAAGGCAGGGGAGCGGATCCCGTTCGTCGAGTACGAGGTCGACGGCGACCTGCTGCGGTCGCGGGCCGACTTCACCTACGGCTACCGCCGCGCACTGGCCGACCGGGTGGTCCGGCCCGTGGTCTTCGCCGCCTACAGCGGGGTCTCCCGCTGGCGCAACAGCGCCGGCGAGGTGATCGCGGCCTCGTTGACCGGCGCCGGTACCAAGTCGGTGGAGACCGCGGCCTGGCGCACCGCCCTGGACCCCAAGGGCGGCTGGGTCCCGCACGTCATCGCCGCGATGGACGAACGGATCACCCAGCTGCGGTCCTCCGGCATGCCGGACGCGGCCGGGCTGGTGCTGGCCAGCGACCAGGACGACGCCCGCGACTACGCCGACGTGGTGCGCCGGATCACCGGGCACAAGCCGGTGCTGATCCTGTCCGACGACGCGGCGGCGTCCAAACGGATCGAGAAGTTCCGGGGCAGCGACGAGCGGATCGCGGTCTGCGTCCGGATGATCTCCGAGGGCGTGGACATCCCGCGGGCGGCGTGCCTGGCCTGGATGACGTCGTACCGCACGCCCCTGTTCTTCGCGCAGGCCGTCGGGCGCGTCGTCCGGTCGCGGAACCCGCGGGAGGCGGCGACCGTCTTCCTGCCCGCGGTGCGGCCGCTGCTGGCGCTGGCGGCGGAGCTGGAGCAGGACCGGAACTACGTCATGGCCCCGCCGCCGCCGGTCGAGGACGACCTGGCGGCGTTGGCCGACCCGATGCCGCGGGAGCCGGCCGAGCCGGGCGGCCGGACGATCGAGGTGCTCGACTCGGAGGCCGAGTTCGCGCACGTGTTGCATTCCGGGCGGGCGGTCGTCTCGGCCGGCGCGTCCGGCCCGTCCGGCTCGGCCGGGCCGGACCCGGCGTCGTCACCGGTGGCGGTCAGCGAGGACGAGCAGGAGTACCTGGGGCTGCCCGGGTTGCTCACCCCGGAACAGACCGCCGCCCTGCTGGCCACCCGGGACTCGGATCTGCGCCGGCGGGTGGCCTCGATGGCCCGGGATCCGCTGGCCGACGCCGCGGAACGGGAGGCGGCGGCGGGCTGGCGGGCCGCGGCGGACCTGCGCCGCGAGGTCAACCAGCTGGTCGCCCGGGTGGCGGCCCGGACCGGCAAGCCGCACGCGACGGTGCACTCGCAGGTGCGCCGCGCGGTGCCCGGACCGGCGTCGGCGGCCGCCGGGCCGGACCTGCTCAGTGCCCGGCGGGACCACCTGCTGGGCCTGCTGTAGCCGGCCGGCTCAGCCGGTGGACAGGGCCTTCCCGGCCCCGATGAGCCCGAGCAGGCCAGAGCCGATGAACAGGTAGAAGCCGGTCGTGGCCTGGCCGAACAGGCCGAAGACGCCGAGGTCGAAGACCGGGCGGGCATGCCCGACCACCCACAGGGCGCCGCCGAGCGCGAGCAGCGAGAGCAGCGCGGCGGCCAGGCCGAGCGGGCGGTGGTTGATCGGGGCGAGCAGCGCCAGCCCCAGCACGATCAGGGCGCCGCCGGCCACCGCGCAGCCCAGCACGGCCAGGGTGGCCCAGCGCAGGTCGGCGGAGGGGGCCGGCAGCAGGCGCAGACCCCGGTAGACCTGCCAGCCGGTGGCGGCAACCGGGCCGGCGGGGCCGGGTCCGGACGGGGTGAGGGTGAACCAGGGGGCGAAGAGCTGCCAGACGCCGGCCACCCCGGCGGCCAGCAGGAGCAGGGCGGCGACGGGATCGGGACGCACCGGGCGCCGGAGCGCCGGCGGCGCGGTCATCGGCGCGGCGGGCACGGCCCGGCCCAGCTGTGACATGCCACGCACCTCCGATCGCCGACTGCATCATCGCCCATGGGCGACGATGCGCGGAACCGCTGGATCGGGTTCGACCCGATCCAGCGGTGCGGCGACTACTGCTCGTCGCGGGAGCGGTGGATCACCGCGGCCAGCTGCTCGAGCCGGGCGCTGTGCTCCTTGGCGTGGTGGTTGCAGAAGAGCAGCTCGCCGCCCGTGGAGAGCACGGCGCGGAC
>NZ_JBMDXT010000184.1:0-12438 GCF_048594475.1 Nakamurella sp.
GCGCTCCGGCCGGACGTGGTGCTTAGGGACCGGCGGAGGCCGGGGGGCGACGCCGGCCCCGCGACCCGGGAGATCGTGGCCGCCGGGCTGTCCCGCGTCGTCGTGCTGACCACCTACGAGACCGACCAGGACATCCTGCGAGCGGTGGAGGCGGGCGCCACCGGTTACCTGCTCAAGGACATCGCGCCCGACGACCTGGCCCGATCGGTGCGGGCCGCCGCGCGCGGCGAGACCGTCCTCGCGCCGTCCGCCCAGGGTGCGCTGCTGCACCGCATCCAGCAGCCGGCGGCGGCACCCCCCGCCCTGTCCGCGCGGGAGATCGCCGTTCTGAGCCATGCCGCCGACGGTCGCACGAACGCCGCCATCGGTTCCGCGATGCACATCAGTGAGACCACGGTGAAGACCTACCTCGCCCGGGCCTTCGACAAGCTCGGGGTCTCCGATCGCACCTCGGCCGTCCGCCGGGCGATCGAACTGGGGCTGATCCGATGATCCGACCCTCCTGACGACCATCTCTTGACCATCCCCGGGGATGGTGTACCGTTGGTCGTGTTGGAGAGGACGGAGCCATGGCCGAACCGGAGAAGACCGAGAAGATCACCATCAACATCGGTCTGGTCGATCTCGGTGAGATCGACCTGCTGGTCGGCGAGGGCTTCTACGCCAACCGCACCGACTTCATCCGCACCGCGATCCGGCGACAGTTGGAAAGCCGGTCGGCGGCGGTGAAGGAGACCGTCGAGCGCCGCACCCTGGCGCTCGGCACGGTCCGGCTCGACCGCGCGCAGCTGGAATCACTGCGCGCCCAGGGCCGGACGGTCGAACTCCGCGTGCTCGGACTGGGCATCGTGGACGACGACGTCACCCCGGAACTCGCCCTGGCCACCATCGCCGGCGTCGAGGTCCTCGGCGCGTTCCGCGCGTCGCGGGCGGTCAAGGCCGCCCTCGCCCCGCGCATCCGCTGACCCGAGAAACGGGTCGGCGCCGGCCGGATCAACCGCGATCCGGATCGGCCCGGCCGCACTCCCGCGGCCGGGCTCCCCCGTACCTCCGACAGGAGAATCATGTCCCCCACCTGCTCGTCGCTGCCCCCTGCCCTGAATCGGTTGCGCGACCGCCTGTCCGGCCTTTCTCCTCGCCTGCGATCGGACGGACCGCTACCCGACCCGACCGGCATCCTGGCCCAACTCGGCCTGGCCGGCGGGCTGCCGGCCGCCGCCGGTCGGACCACACCCGCTGCCGCGCAGTCGTTTTCCCCCGACGCCTGCCCGCCGACCGGCGCCCCACCGACCACTGAGGGACCCCCGCTGCGCCGGCTCGGCACCCGGCCCGGGCCCAGCGGGCTGCCCGGCCTGGCCTCGCTGCCCAGCCTGGATTCCCGGCCTGGCCTGGCTGACCTGCCCGGCCTGGCCTCGCTGCCCAGCCTGGATTCCCTGCCCGGCCTGGATTCCCTACCCGGCCTGGCCTCGCTACCCGGTCTTGATTCCCTGCCCGGCCTGGATTCCCTGCCCGGCCTCGATTCCCTACCCGGCCTGGCCGCTCGACCCGGGAGGCCCGGGGCCGGCCGGCCGGCCGCGGGCGAGGCGGCCCAGCGGGAGGCCGCGGAGGCCGGCGGCGAGTTGCGGCGCATGTCCTATCAGGGTCCCGCGGGCGCCCGGGAGTACCTGCTGTACGTGCCGACCGGTGAACGGGACCGGCCGGTGCCGCTGCTGGTGATGTTGCACGGTGGCACCCAGACCGCGCTGGACTTCGCCGCCGGGACCGGCATGAACCGGCTGGCCGAGGAGCGCGGCTTCCTCGTCGCCTATCCCGAGCAGAGCCGGCAGGCGAATGCGCGGGGCTACTGGAACTGGTTCCGACCCGAGGACCAGTCGGCCGGCTTGGGCGAACCGGCCATCCTGGCCGGCATCGTCGAGCAGGTCCGGCGCGATCACGAGATCGACTCGGATGCCGTCTATGTCGCCGGCCTCTCGGCCGGCGGGGCGATGGCGGCGGTGCTGGCCGCCACCTATCCCGACCAGATCGCCGGCGTGGCCGTGCATTCGGGTCTTGGCTACCGCGCGGCCACCGATCTGCCATCGGCCTTCGCCGCGATGCAGGGCGGCGGGCGGCCCGGCACGGGGCCGAAACCGGTGCGCACCATGGTCATCCACGGCACCGACGACCGGTTGGTGGCGCCGGCCAACGCCGACCAGATCGTCGACGCCGCCCGAACCGGAGTGCCGGGCCTGACCCGGCACCGCACGGAACATCCGAGTTCGGCCACCACCCGCGGGTACGTCGTCGAGAGCCACCGCGACGCAACCGGACTCGTCCAGGTCGAGGCGTGGCGGGTCGAGGGAGGCGGCCACTGCTGGTTCGGCGGGCATCCGGCCGGCAGCTACACCGACCCGTCCGGACCGGATGCCTCCGCCGGCATCGTGGACTTCTTCCTCGGACACTGAGCGGTGGGGCCGGCGCCGTCCACCGGTCGCCGGCCCGGCCCCGCCGGTGCGCCGCTCGACTCAGTCCTCCAGTTCGACCAGCAATCCATCGGCGGTCCAGACCACCACGGCCCCGAACGCCCGGAACAGGCTCATCACCTGCCGATTGTCGGCGGCCACGGCGGTGAGGATCCGTTTCGCCGGCCGAGGCCGGTGCGCGGCCAGCAGGCCACTGAGCACGGTGCCCAGCCCGGCTCCCTGGTAGTCGTCGGCGACGGCCATGCCGACGTCCAGGGTGTCCGGGTCCTGGGCATCGCGCAGGATCCGGGCGACCCCGACCAGCCGTCCGGACTCGTCGAAGGCGGCGAAGGCGACGTGATCCACCCCGTCGACCGAGTCGATCAGGTGGCGCAGCGCGGGCGCCCCGAGCGCGCGCGGCGCCGACCCGAACCTGAGCCGCTTCGACCTGGCCGACAACTGCTCGAACGCGGCGACGAGCGCGGCTCCGTCACCGGGCTCGATGGGCCGGATCATCACGGACCGACCGTCGCGCAACCGTTGCCGCACGGGACCGGTCAACCGATCCGGCGCCGGGCCGGCTCCGGCGCCCGACCGGCGTCCTGGATCGACCGTCGATGCTCGAGCACGTGCTGCCCTTCGGCGACCATCGCGAGCCGCCGCAGTGTCTCCTGATGACGCGAGATCAGGAATCGGTCCCGAATGCGTCCCGGGACCAGGCCAACCGGGCCACCGGCGGCATCCTCCGCGATCCGCACGATGCTGCCGTGGGAGTCGTTGGCGCTCAACATGATCCGTAGCCGGGTGGTACCGACCGGCCAGGCACGGGTGCCGAGCACCAGCAGCCGTCCCGGCTGGCCGGCGAGCACCTCGACGTGTCCGTCGACGGCGATGGGCCAAGCACCGGCCCGATGGCGCAGCCGGCTCCCGACCGCCGGCCACGCGCGGTCGACCTCCCCGACCCGGGTCGTGCCGACGGCCCAGGTGGCGTACCGCCAACCGTCGGCCAGCACCGCCCACACCTGGCCCGGGGACGCGTGCACGCGGCGGGTCACCATCACCCGGCCATCGGCCAGAGTCGCGGTGCTCGTGTGCAGATCCGGAAGTGCCGTGGGCACGGTCATCACCATCCAGTGGGTGTCGAGGAAATGCGGTGGTCGGCCGTTGACCGAGGACGAACCCGAGGGTCCCCACGCGCCGTGTGCTCGACAGCGTGACTCATGGTCAGTACCCCCGACCGGCCGGGCGCAAACAGCCGCCCGGCTCACCCGGTCCGGGCGGGGTGCCACCGGCGGCGTCATGAGGGCGGTCAGCGACCCGGAATGACACCGAGCAGATTCCTTTTCCGCCTCAGGCATTTTCCCGGCCATTGGAGGATAAGCATGGGTCAGCCGCTCGACCACCTCCTTAGGGGTGAAAAATGTTCGTTCACCGGGGCCGAGAAATGCGTTGATGAACGACGTCACACTTGTCTGGAATCGCTTGCACGACAGGCCTACTCTCGTCGGCGTGGCTTCGGTTACCTCTCAGTGACGGTCCTGCCGACCGCCGCCGGAATCGCCACCCCATCACGAACGCAAAGGGAGAGACTGTGACCAGCACCGAGTCCTCTGCGGCCATCGCCGACCAGGCCCGCACCGCCATCGAGCGGTCGGCCCGCATCTGGCATCAGAGCACCCAGCAATTCTCCGATCAGGTCGACGCGGTCACGATCGTCCCCCAGGTCGACCTGTCGCACGCCGTTCAACGGTATTTCCAGTACCTGGAGGACGGACTGGAGGTCAACCGCGGACTGGTGCGGAAGTGGATCGACTACACCTGGAGCTCGCTGGACGACCTCACCCGGGTCGGCCTGGAATCGATGACCGGATTTGCCCGCGGGCATGGCGAGGCCATCGGTACCTGGATCTCCGCCGAGTCCGACATCGCCCGGGACGCGGTCGCCGATCAGGCGCAGGAAGCCGAGCGGGTGCAGGCCGAGCAGGTGCGTGAGCAGCGGCGCGTCGAGCGGGCGCAGGCTCGGGATGCCCATCGCCGCGCACGCGAACGCTACGAGGGGATGACCAAGGCCGAACTGGTCGACCAGCTGGCCGAGCGGGAGCTGCCCAAGACGGGCACCGTCGAGGAACTGATCGAGCGGCTGGTGGCCGCGGACGGCCAGGACTGACGCGCGGGGCGCCGGGGCGGCACCTGCCCCGGCCCCCCGGGCCGGCCACCGACCGAAGCGACGACCTCACTCCGCCGGATCGTCGCCCTCATGACCGGCATAGATGTCCAGCAATCGTCGCGCCCGGTGGCCGGCCTCGCCCTCGGCGGCGATGCCCGCTCGCATCTGCTCGAGCGCGGCCGCGCCGGCCGGGAACGGGGCCAGCAACGGGACCGCCGGGTCGGTGAGCACCTCGATGACGGCGGGTCGATCGGCCGACAACGCCTGGTCCCAGGCGTCGCCCAGCCGCTCGGGCTGCTCGATCCGGATGCCGCGCAGCCCCAGCAGCTCGGCGTAGGCGGCGTAGGGGAACCGGGGCAGTTCCTGGCTGTCCGGGAACACCGGCTCACCCTCCATTTCCCGCTGCTCCCAGGACACCTCGGCCAGATCGGCGTTGTGCAGCACGCAGACGACGAAACGCGGGTCCGACCACCGGCGCCACATCCGGGACACGGTGATCAGCTCGGCCACCCCCGTCATCTGCATGGCCCCGTCTCCGGTCAACGCGACCAGCGGCCGGTGCGGATGCAGCAGCTTGGCCGCGATCCCGTACGGGATCGAACAGCCCATGCTGGCCAGCGTTCCGGACAGGTGGGCCGGAACCCCGGCCGGCAGGCGCAGGTGCCGCGCGTACCAGTAGACGCAGCTGCCCACGTCGACGGCGACCTGAGCGTCCTGCGGCAGGCGCGGGTTCAACTCGTACATCACCCGCTCCGGGTTCACCGGTTCGGCCGCCGTCATGGCCCGGGTACGGGCGAGGATGTGCCAGTCTCGGACAGCGTTCTCGACATCGGTTCGCCAGCGGTCGTTGTCGTGCGGGGCGAGCCGCTCGCGCAGGGCGGCCAGCGTGGCGGCCGCGTCACCGACCAGGCTGACCTGGACCGGGTACCGGTTACCGACCGCGCGGCCGTCGATGTCGATCTGGACGGCCCGGGCCTGCCCCGGGGGTGGGTAGAACTCGGTCCACGGATCGTTGGATCCGACGATCAGCAGCGTGTCGCAGGTACCCAGCACGAACGCACTCGCCGTCGTCCCCAGGTGCCCCATCGTGCCGGCCACGAACGGCAGTTCCTCGTCGACCCAGGGCTTGCCGAGCAGGCTGGTGACGATCCCGGCGTCCAGCGCACGGGCCACCGCGAGCACCTCGTCCCGCGCGTGCCGCGCCCCCTGACCGACAAGCATCGCCACCCGGGATCCGACGTCCAGCACTTCCGTCGCGGCCGACAGCTCGTCGTCCCCGGGGAGCACCCGGGGCGCCGCCCAGGCCGGCGCCGTCACCACGATGCCGTGCTGCTGCGGCAGGTCGGCCGGCGGCTCCTTCTGCACGTCGTGGGGGACGATCACCACCGCGGGCGCGCGTTCGGTCAGCGCGGCCCGGAACGCCCGGTCCAGCACCATGGGCAGCTGCTCGGCGGAACTGACCAGCTGCGAGAACGCGGCGACGTCCTTGACCAGGGCCGGCAGGTCGATTTCCTGCATGTACGACGATCCCAGCACGCTGGTGCTCTGCTGGCCGATGATCGCGACCACCGGCACATGGTCGAGCTTGGCGTCGTACAGGCCGTTGAGCAGGTGGACCGCCCCCGGGCCCTGGGTCGACGTCACCACACCGACCTCACCGGAGTACTTCGCATGGCCGACCGCCATGAACGCGGCGTTCTCCTCGTGCCGGGCCTGCACGAACTCGACCCGGTCCCGGCCGCGCCGCAACGCCCCCATGAAGGCGTTGATGCCGTCCCCGCTGTATCCGAAGACCCGCCGGACGCCCCAGCTCTCCAGACGATCGACGATCAGATCGGCCACCGTTCGGTCCGCCATTCTCGGCTCCCTTCCGCCGGTGCCCTTCGTGCCCTTACCGGCCGCCCCTCAACCGTTCGCCAGGCCGTCTTCACCCCCCTGCGGTTCCAGCATCTCGACCCACACGGCGATCCTGACGGATCGATCGACGGCTGGCGTCGGCATCTGTCCCTCAACGGCAAGGCGGAACTGCCCAGGTTCCGCGTCGTTCGGGACCGATGAGTCCGGACGCTCACTCGCAGTCGTGCGGACGGCTGGCGGAAACCCAGCCGGCGATCCAGGCCGCCTCGATGACGGCATCCACCAGGTAGACCTTGCTGATCCGGCCGCGCCCGGCGTAGACCACGTCGATCAGGGCCATGGTCAGCGCCGTCCCCACCCCCAGGCGGGCCGCTTGGCGGATCTCCCCGGGGGCCGGGCCGGCGGTGAGCTGAACGGTGCCGTTGACCACGAGCAGCCCGGCCACGGTCCGCACCAGCCACCGGTCGACCTTCGGCCCGAGCACCGCCTCGAAGCTGCGCAGATGCAGCAGCGCCCATGCTCCGGACAGCACGTTGAAGGTCCCGTGAGCGCGACTCAGCGTACGCGGGTTCATCGCCCGTCCGTTCCGGGTCGGTCACCGGTCAACGGCACCGTCTGGCCGCGCTCGACGAAACGAACCCGGTCACCCCACCCCCGGCGCAGCACCTCGGCCCGGAAATCATCCAGAGGTGAGGCGAACACCGGGTAGTCGTCGTAGTGGATCGGAATGGTGCGGTCGGCATCGATCAGCTGCATCGCGTCGGCCCCTTGACGGCCGTCCATCGTCACCATCAGGCCGCCGGGCAGCCGGGTCCCACCCAGATGCAGCACGCCGGTGTCGATTCGCGGGAATCGCCGGGGTATCTCGCGCAGTTCCTCAACCAGGAGGGTGTCGCCGGACAGGTAGACCCGCAGGTCGACCGGCCCGCCGAGATCCGAGAACTCCAGCATCGAGCCCATCACCGGGGGAAGAAGGCGCCGGAGCGGTCCAGGAGCGTGCCGGGCAGGGAGCGCGGTGATCCGCACGGTGGTCCGTCCGGCGGACAGCACATGGGAAGTCCAGGTGCGCAGTCCGATGGCCCGCGGGTACCCCCGCCACTGGAGGCGACGAGCCGCATGCGGGGTGGTCACGACGGGCAGATCGTGGTCCAGGCCTCGATGGGCCACCCGGTCCCAATGGTCCCCGTGCAGGTGGGACAGCACGATCGCGGACAGCTCCGGCAGCTGGTCGACGGTCATCGCCGGATCGGTCCGGCGCGCGGAGGACAGGCCGTATCCCAGATAGGCCCGTTGTCCCCGGTGCAGGAAGTTCGGGTCGGTGAGCAGGGCCAGCTCGCCGAAGCGGATGATCGTGGTGGCCGTGCCGATGAACGTCAGCGACCCGGGTTCGGCGGAAGAGGTCATCGCGGCACCGTCGCCGTCATCCGGCCGTTGGCAGGGCACCGGTGCGCACCAGATGCGCAGCCACGTCCCGGAGCTTGATGGTGGCCCGTTGCGAGGCACGCGACAACACCGTGAATGCACCGTCCTCGGAAACCTTCAGCCGTTCCATCAGGATGCCCTTCGCCTGCTCGATGACGCCGCGGGAGGCCATGGCCGCTCGCACGTTCGCGAGATCCTGCGCCGTGCTGGTGGTTCGTTCCGCATTCATCACGGCCAGCGCGATCCAGCCGGCCACCTCCTGCCCCAGCACCAGATCCTCGTCGGAGAAGGCGACCGGCACCGACGCGTACATGTTCAGCGCCCCGACGAACTCCGACCGGAACGGCGACGGAACCGACAACGAACTCAGGACCCCGCGACCGGCGGCATGGCTGGCTCTGCGCCCTTCTGCGGGACCGGGCCGGCCGCCCGCGCGGGTGCAGTACCCGGTCTCCGATCGCGTCAACCTGGGCCGACCCGGGTTCCGCCGCGACGCATGTGGACGGCCGACTTGACGGGACCGTCACGTCAGCCGGGCCGGTGCAACCCTCGCCCGAACGGGTTTGGGCCGCCGAACCGAGCGGAACTGACTGATCGACCGACCGGGGACGCCGGGGTCATCGGGACGGTCACCGGTCCCCGGCATCACGTCCGTATCCAGGGAGGACACCATGACCAACCCGCCCAGGACTCCGACCCGAGCCCGCCGCACGGCCGCCCAGCCGACCGCCCTGGTCGTCGGTGTGGTGTTCCTGTCGTCGGGATCGCCGGTTTCATCCCCGGCGTGACGACCAACTTCGACACCATCACCTTTGCCGGGCATCACTCCCAAGCCCTCCTGCTCGGTGTGTTCCAGGTGTCGATTCTGCACAACATCGCCCACCTGGTCTTCGGTGTCGCCGGGATCGCGATGGCCCGGACCCACCACGCCGCCCGGTCCTACCTGATCGGCGGCGGCATCGTCTACCTGCTTCTCTTCGCCTACGGATTGATCGTCGACCGGGCCAGCGAGGCGAACGTCGTCCCGCTGAACGACGCCGACAACTGGCTCCATCTCGTGCTGGGCGCCGGCATGGTCGTCCTCGGGCTCGCGCTGGGCCGCCGCCCGCACGACGACGTCGATCGCACGACCGCCCGATCGTCCACCGCCTGATCAACCACCCCTGATCAACCACCGCCGACCCGTCACCGCATTCCCGGAGGGAACGACCGATGTCCGAGCCGAATTCACTGCAGAACGTCGAGGGGATGGCATCGCCCGACACACCCGACGACGTCGAGCGACTCGCCGACCTGGACGACGCATGGGCCTCCTCCCCGCTCACCGACCCGGTCGAGGCACAGGACCCCGCGGCGCAACCGATTGCCGCGCAAGGGGATTCGGACCGGCCGGACACCGCGGCCCGCCGATCGGACTTCTGATCCGGTGCCCCCGATGCAGTCCCTGTGGCTGGACCGCCCGCCCGCCCGGGCCGGTTCCGGCGGCGGCACCGGACGACGGCGCGGAGTTCGACGTCGTCGTCGTCGGTGCCGGCCTCACCGGCCTGACGACGGCCGTGCTGCTGGCGCGGGCCGGGATGTCCGTGGCTGTCATGGAGGCCAGGCAGGTCGGGGCCGGCACCACCGGGCACAGCACAGCGAAGGTCAGTGTGCTGCAGGGCACCCGGTTGTCCGCCATCCGGCGGCGACATTCGGCGGCGATCGCGCGGCAGTACGTCGAGGCCAATGTCGAGGGTCAGCAATGGCTCCAACGCTACTGCGAGCACCACGACATTGCTATGCAGGCCAGGACGGCCTACACCTGACCGTACGCATCGACTCGGCGACGGTGCACGCTGTGACGGTCGTGCTGGCGACCGGAGTCCCCATCATGGACCGGGGTGGATTCTGGGCCCGGCTGCAGCCGATGCGCTCCTACGCAGCGGCGTTCCGGATGGCCGGACCCGTGCCCCAGGGGATGTACCTATCGGCGGATTCGCCGACCCGGTCGATCCGATCTGCCCCGTGGGGCGCCGAGGAACTGCTGCTGACCGGCGGCAATGACCATGTCGTGGGCCGAGCGGATCATCCGGCGGCCCATGTGCGGGACCTGGTCGACTGGACGACCCGACGGTTCCCCGGCGCCGAGCCGACCCACACGTGGTCGGCCCAGGACTATCACGCCGATCACGACCTGCCCTTCATCGGACCTCTCACCCCCGGACACGACCAGGCGCTCGTGGCCACCGGTTTCGACAAATGGGGGATGACGTTGGGCGTCGCCTCGGGCGTTGCGCTGTCCAGCCGGATTCTCGGCGGTCGCACGGAGTGGGCGAGCGCGCTGGAAACCTGGTCCACCCGCGAGGCCTCCGGGATCGGCCCGGCGATCAAGGCGAATGTGTCCGTGGGCGCGGAGATGGTCGGTGGGTGGACCAGATCGCTGCTGTCCCCTCGGGACGAGCGCCCGCCCGCACCGGGGCAGGGCCGGGTCGAACGCCACCAGGTCAATCCCGAGGCCGTGTGCACGGTCGACGGGCGGACGCTGCGGCGCTCGGCCGGCACCCATCTCGGGGGCATCGTGACGTGGAACGACGCCGAACTCTCGTGGGACTGCCCGCTGCACGGATCCCGGTTCGCCCCGGACGGCTCGGTTCTCGAAGGCCCGGCCACCAAGGACCTGCCGACCCGCAACGACGACGGCCGGGAACGCCCGTAGGACCACCATCTGGAGGAACCATGTCGCTGACCAACGAGGAGCAGCGCGCGCTGGAACAGATCGAGCGTGAACTCCGTCGCGGGGATCCGGTGCTGGCCGACCGGATGGAGACGGCACCGACCAACGAGCAGCGGCGTCGCCGCGTCGTCATGGCCCGCCGGACCGCCTGGCTCGGCGCGGCCGTGCTGATGATCGGCCTCGTGGCCGCGCAGGGCATCCTCTCCCTGGGTGCGGTTGTCGCCGGCTACGGGCTGGTGATCATGCTGCTGTCCTTCGGCGTCGCCGCCTACAACCGGAGCCGATGGACCGCTTGACCCGCCGGACGGGATTGGAACGGCGAGCCCCCGGGAACGCTTCTTTGCGTTGAAAGTGCCTGACCCCGCGGCATACTCGTGTTGCGGTTCGGGCCGGACTTCGGTGTCTCACGCCGCCGAGAAGGGATGCGTCATGACGTCAGGATGGAGCCCACCGAACGAGAGTCCGGTCGGCCGGGGCACGGTCGATCCGACACTGGCGGCCGTCGGGTACCCCGACGAGTACCGGCCGCTGCCGACGGATCCGTCGGCCGGTTCTCCGCTGGGAGCACCGGGATCGGTTCCGACTTCAGGGATGTCGAGCCCCGGGAGCACGACCACCGGCACCCCGTCCACCGGGACATCGACCACCGGGACGGCCCGCCACGAGGCCGGGGAGGTGGCTGCCACCGCGAAGGACGCCGGCACCCAGGTGGTCCAGTCCGCCAAGGAGCAGGTTGGCGAGGTGACCAAGGAGGCGGGTCGCCAGGCCCGTGATCTGCTCGATCAGCTGCGGAGCGAGGCGACCGACCAGGCCGCCACCCAGCAGGAGCGAGCCGCCGGCGGCCTGCGCTCCCTGGCGGACGAGCTGTCGGGCATGGCACGCCGTTCGGACCAGGATGGTCCCGCCACCGACCTGGCCCGGCAGGCCGCAGGCCGGCTTCAGGACGTCGCCCAGTGGCTCGAGCAGCGCGATCCGGGTGATGTGCTGGACGAGGTACGGGCCTTCGCCCGCCGTCGCCCGGGCGCCTACCTCGCCCTGGCCGCCGGAGCCGGTTTGCTCGCCGGACGCCTGACCCGCGGGCTGGCGAGCCACGACGACAGCCCGCCCGACCGCACCGGGACAGCCCCTTCCCGGCCGACCCGGGGCGTCGCCGCACCGGACCGGTACCCCGAGTTCCCCACGACCGAAGACGTTCTCCAGCAGTCGGCCGTCGCTCCCCCGCCGGTCGTCGGGTCGGGGGCCATCGGTCTGACCGATCCGCCGGGAGCGCCGTTCCCCGGATCCGCCCCGGGCAGCCTGGGAGATATTCCGCGATGAGCACCGCCCACACGCCGACACCGACCGGGACGACACCGACCGGGACCACCCCGACCGGGCCGACCGCCGGCGACCGGTCCCTGGGCGAGCTGATCTCCGAGGTGACCGAGGACCTGTCCACCCTGATGCGGCAAGAAGTCGAGCTGGCCAAGGCGGAGCTTGCGCAGTCCGCGCGGCGGGCCGGCAAGGCGGCCGGACTGTTCAGCGGGTCCGCAGTCGCCGGACACTTTGCGCTGATGTTCCTGTCGGTCGCCCTGTGGTGGGCCCTCGGCTCCGCGATCGGCCTGGGTTGGTCCGGTCTGGTCGTCGGCATCCTGTGGGCCATCGCGGCGGCAGTTCTCGCCGCCGCCGGCCGATCGTCCCTCAAGTCCGTCCGCGGACTGCCCCGCACCACGGCGACCGTCAAGAAGATCCCGGATGCTCTGAAAGGAAACGAGAGCCAGCCATGACCAGTGACCCGGAACAGATCCGACGCGACATCCAACGCACCCGGAGCGAACTCAGCGACGACGTCAATGCGC
>NZ_JBMDXT010000185.1:0-6140 GCF_048594475.1 Nakamurella sp.
GGTACGGGCCGCCGGGGACCCACGACCCGCCGCCGACCGCGCCGGTGGCGGCGTTCTGCCACCCCGGGCCGCCACCCGGTCCCCACTCGGGCCGGCCGAAGGGCGCGGCCGCCAGCGGACCGGTCGGCGGGTCGGCGGGACGGCCATCGGGACCGGCCGGGCCGTCGGCGGCGGGGCGGTCGGGTCCGGGCGTGACGTAGGGCCCGGGCGACGCGGCGAACGGCGAGATGAAGGCCCAGCTACCGGTCATGTCGGACGGCCGGTCGGCGCCGGCGGCTCCGGCCGGTCCGCTCGAGCCCGGCGTTCGGTCGGCCGGCGTGGCGCCCGATCCGGGCGATTCCTCGTCGTGGCGGGTCATGCGATGCTCCTTGTCCGGCCGGTCGTCTCCCGGCCGACATCGAGCGTGCGAGGCCCACCTGTCCGCAGGCTGTGCGGTCCCTGTCGATCGTCGGTGCCCCGACCGGATTCCATCCGGCCATCCCGACCCCACCGGCGGGATCCTGATCATCCGGCGCCCGGCCCGGCCGGACCGTCGGACCCGCGTGGCACAGTGGCGGTCGTGTCCCAGGCCCCCGCGCCCGCCGACGACCGGCCGGTCCAGAGCACCTGGCGGCCACCGCACCCGGTCGCGCCGGCGCAGGTGCTGTGGCCGCTGCGCCGCGGCAGCCTGGATCCCACGCTGCGGTTCGACGCCGGCGGCATCTGGCGCACGGCGCTCACCCCGCACGGCCCGGTCACCATCCACCTGGACACCCGGCACCGGGGTGAGGTGCGCTCCACGGCATGGGGTCCGGGAGCCGAGTGGGCGACCGCCCAGGTGCCCGAACTGCTCGGTGCCGACGACGACTGGTCGGATCTGGACACCTCCGGTCACCCCTTGCTGCACGAGAGCCGGCGGGCCCACCCCGGCCTGCGGATCCCGCGGACCGCGCTGGTGTTCGAGGTGCTGGTGCCGGCCGTTCTGGAGCAGAAGGTCGTCGGGGCCGACGCGCGACAGTCCTGGCGCACGCTGGTGAACCGGTTCGGTTCGGCGGCCCCGGGGCCCGCGCCGGCCGGCCTGCGGGTCGTCCCGCCGGCGGACCGCTGGCGGCTCGTACCGTCCTGGGAATGGCATCGGGCCAACGTCGACCCGGCCCGCTCCGGCACGGTGATGCGCGCCACCAGGGTGGCCGACGGGTTGCAGCGCACCGTCGCGCGTGGCCGGGGCGGGCCCGAGGTCACCGCCGCCCTGCGCTCGGTCCCCGGCGTCGGCGTGTGGACCGCGGCCGAGATCGTGCAGCGCGCCCATGGCGATCCGGACACGGTCAGCGTCGGCGACTACCACCTCCCGGCGCTGGTCGGCTGGGCGCTGGCCGGCCAGCCTGTCGACGACGACGGCATGCTCGAGCTGCTGGAACCCTGGCGGGGGCACCGCCAGCGGGTCATGCGCCTCATCGAATCCAGCGGTTTCCGCAAGCCCCGCTTCGGTCATCGGGCCGCACGGGTCGACCACCGCCGGCACTGATCGATCCTCGCCATCTGTCAGGCTTGCCTTGACAGACCGGGTGGTGTCAGGGATACCTTGACGGCATGACCCACCCCGACACCCTGACCTTCCACCTGATCGACGAACCCGAGCCCGGCCCGCGCTGGCAGGCGCTCTTCGCCGCCCTCTGGCCCGGTTACCGCGCCTGGTATCTCCAGGACGGGGATGCCGCCCGGCCCGGACCGGAGCACGCCCGGGCCGCCCTGCGCCGGCACATGCCCGAACTCGTCCCCACCTGGTCGGCCCTGGTCGACCTGACCTCGGGCGACCCGGTCGCGGCCCGGATGCTCACCCTCTGGGACCCGCCGCGCTTCCTGCCCGGGTGCGCACAGGTCGCCGTCCCCGGACCCGACCCGATCCTCGTCCGCAACTACGACTACCACCCCGACCTGTGCGAAAGAGTCGTCTACTCCAGTCGTTTCACCGGCCGGCAGATCATCGGGACGGGTGACTGCCTGTGGGGCCTGCTGGACGGGATGAACGAGGACGGCCTGGTCGCGTCGCTGACGTTCGCCGGTGAGGCCGGCAGCGGAACGGGTTTCGGCATCCCGCTGGTGATCCGCTACGTCCTGGAGACGGCCGGCACGGTCGCGGAGGCGGTGGCGGTGCTGCGCCGGATCCCGGTGCACATGGCCTACAACATCACCCTGCTCGACCGGTCCGGCGAGCGGCGCACGGTGCTGGTGCGGCCCGGTGCCCCGGCCGAGGTGTTCGAGCTGGCCGCGGTGACCAACCACCGGGGCACCACCCCGCGGGATCCGGCCCACGCGGCCCGCTTCCGCAGCGTCGAACGGCAGCGGGCGCTGCTGTCCCTGCTCGCCGCCGCACCGGGACCGGCGGCCGCCGTCGACGCGTTCCTGCGGTCACCGCTGTACAACACGGAATTCGACCGGGGCTTCGGCACGATCTACACCGCCGCCTACCGGCCGGCCGTGGGCACCGTCGAGTACGCCTGGCCGGGGTCGAGGTGGACGCTCGGGTTCGACTCACCGGCCGGGACCCACGAGGCCAGGTACCGGGCCACGGGAGCCGCGGCGGCTTGAAGGTTCCCGCCCGCTGCGGCATCGTCGTCCCCACACGACCGGAGCACCGCGGGAGGGAACCGTCGCATGTGGAGCCGCGAGGAGCTGGCCGCCGCCGATTCCGACGAGCTGGCCGCACTGGCCGAACTGGCCATGCGCACGCTGGCCGGGCGGGGGGAACCGGCCGCCTTCACCCACCTGCTACGGATGACGTCGGTGGCCGGCGAGTGTGTCGGCATCGCCGCCCGGTCCACTGCGGCCGCCGGTTCGTGGGCCGGTGTCGGGGAGCTGGCCGGCACCACCCGGCAGGCGGCCTGGGAGCGCTGGCGCAGCCCGTGACACCGGCGCCCGACCGGGTCGTCCCGGCACCCGGGCCCGATCGCGTCCGGCCGGGACGCGCGACCGCCCGGCCGGTCTCCGGGCACCCTGGAGCCGGCCGGGCCGGCGAGGCCGCCAGGGAGCCGGCCGGACGGGCGCAGGCCACCGGCGACGCCGCCTGACTGGTCAACGCGCCCTACGCTGGGCCGGTGCAGATCCGGGATCTCGGACCGCTGACGGTCGAGCTCGACGGATTGCCGTCGGCCGTCGGCCACGGGCGGCTGGCCGCGGTGCTCGGCCCGCTCGCGTACCGGACCGGCGAGGTCCTCCCGCCGGCCACCCTGATCGAGGCGGTCTGGGGCCGGAAGGCTCCCGACCGGGCCGGACAGCTGCTGGAGTCGCTGATCTGGCGCCTGCGCAAGGAGCTGGAGCCCGGCCGGGCGGCCCGGGCCGAGCCGGTCGTCCTGCGCCGGGAACCGGCGGGCTACCGGCTCGACCTTCCACCGGCCGGTGTGGATTCGGCCCGGTTGCGGACGGCCGTCCCCCGCCTCCGCGCGGCGGCGACGGCCGGCCGGCCCGATGAGGTCCTGACCCACGCGAGCGGCGTGCTGGCGTTGTGGCGCGGGGAGCCGTACGCGCAGGTGCCCGACACGGGGTGGCTCGGTGAGGCCCGCCACCTGCTCGCGGCCGCCCGCCTCGACGTCGCGGTCCTGCGGGTGCAGGCCCTGCTCGACCTGGGGCGGCCGGAGGAGGCGGTCGGCGCGCTCGATCCGTTGCTCGCGGAGCATCCGCTGCACGAACACCTCCGGGTGCTGCAGATGACCGGGTTGTACCGGTCCGGCCGGCCCGCGGACGCGCTCGCCGTCTACGGCCGGGCCCGGGCCGTGCTGGCCGAGGAACTGGGCGTCGATCCCGGCCCCGAGCTGCGCGAGCTGCACCGGCGCGTCCTGGACCACGACCCCGGGCTGGGCCTGGAGACCCGTCCCGGACGCGACCGGACCGGCACCCGGCCCGCCCCGTCCACCGCCGGCCGCCTGCCCCGCCGGCGGACGTCGCTGATCGGCCGGGCCGACGACATCGCCCGCATCACGAACGATCTCGTCGGCAGCGCACTGATCACCCTGGTCGGCCCGGGCGGGGCCGGCAAGACCCGGCTCGCCGTCGAGGTCGGGCACGTGGCGGCGCCGGCGTTTCCCGACGGCGTGCGGTTCGTCGACCTCGCCCCGATCGGTCCCGATCTGGTCGAGGCGACGCTGGCCGGAGCCTTCGCACTCGCCGGCCGGCCCGACCGGACGCCGCTGGACACCGTCGCCGACCATCTGGCCGATCGCCGGGTACTGGTGGTGCTGGACAACTGTGAACACGTGGTGGCCGCGGCCGCCGCCGTCGTCGACGAGCTCGGCACCCGCTGCCCCGGGGTCCGGGTGCTGGCCACCAGCCGGGAGCCGCTCGACCTGCCGGGCGAACGCCGTCACGCCGTCGGTCCGCTGCCCGTCCGGGCCGCTCCGGACGCGGACCTCGCGCCGGCCGTGCAGCTGTTCGTCGAACGGGCCGGAGCCGTCACCGCGGTCCGCGCCGCCGGTGACGGAGACGGCGACGGGGACGGGGACGACGACGAGGACGGGGACGGCGACACCGGCGCGACCGCCGACGACGAGGTGATCGCGCGCATCTGCGCGGCGGTCGGGGGTCTGCCGCTGGGCATCGAGCTGGCCGCCGCCCAGGCCCGCACGTTCGAGCTGGCCGAGATCCTGGCCGATCTCGAGCGCAACCCGGCCGGGCTGGCGCGGCGGGGCGCCGGGCCGGCCCGGCAGGCGTCCATGCGGGAGACGGTCGACTGGGGATACCGGTTGGCCCGCCGGGACGAGCAGATCCTGCACCGGCGGCTCGCGGTGATCCCGGGTCCGTTCGCCCTCGACGCCGCGGCGGCGCTGTGCGCCGGGCCACCGCTGCGGGGCGACGCCGCCCTGAGCCTGGTCGGCGGGCTGGTGCACCGTTCCCTGCTCACCTCGTCGCGGCCGGCCCGGACCGGTGGGTCCACCACGTTCCAGCAGCTCGTGCCGATCCGGGCGCACGCCGCCGAGGAACTGGGCCCGGACGAGCGGGACGCGGCCGAGATCGCCCGCGACGGCTGGCTGCTCGCCCGGCTCGCGGCGGCGCCGCTGGACGGCCGGCGCGGCCACGCCGACGCCCTCGGCTGGCTCGACGACTCCGCCGCGGCGCTGCACGCCACGCTGGAATCGACCCTGGACCGCCGGCCGGATCGGCGGATGTTCGATGTGTTCGGCGGGCTGATCTTCTACTGGTACGACCGCGGCCGGCTGGCCGAGGCTCAGCACCGGGTGCACCGGTTCCGGGCGGCCGTGGACCGCGTGGCGGCCGATCCGGTCGATCGCGCGCTGGCCGAGGCGGCCGCCGGGAGCGTGCTGGCGCTGCGCCACCGGGGCGCCGAGGCGGCACCCCTGCTGCGCCGCTGCCGGCCGGTCCTCGCCGGTGCCCCGGCCGCCCGGAGCGACGCGGTGGCCACCGCGCTGCTGGTCGCGGCCGCCGCCGCCTGGACCGGTGACATCTGGGACGTGGCCGCCGACTTCGTCGACACCATCCTGGCCTGGGACGGCGCCGCGGGCCGGCCCCACCTGACGATGGTGGCCCGGGCGATCCGGTCGGCCAACTGGTCGTTCACCGGTGATCGGGCGGCCGGGATCGCGCAGGCCCGGCAGGTGCTCCGCGACAACGAGGCCCTGGGCAACGACATCGCCGCGCTCTTCGCCCTCGTCGCGCTGGCCATCACGGCGTTGACCGGCGGCGACCCCGCCGCCGCGCTCGCGCACTCCGACGAGTTGCTGCTGACCCATCGGCGGTTGGGCGCGCTGGCGGTGGCCGACACCATCGAGACCCGCGCCTCCATCCGCGCGGCGGCGGGTGAGACCGCCGAGGCAGTACGCTGTCTCGGCGCGTCCGCGGCGATGAACCGGCGGCTCGGCCGGGACTGGCCCTGGCACGAGTTCACCCGGCCGGTGCTCGACGGGCTCCGCAGGACGGTGGATCCCGGGGACTTCGCCACCTGGTGGGCCAGTGGCGAGCGGCTCGGCCTGGGCGATCCGGGCCGCTTCACCCCCGACTGGATCTGATCCCCGGCGGGATGCGTCCGGCTCCAAGGGATCCCGACCGTCCGATCCGGCCGCCGGGTCATCCCGTCAGCGGCCGCGCGGCCCGCTCGGCCGCGTCGGCCGCGGCCTCGTCGGCCCGCCGGGCCCCGGCGTCGCCCACCGCCG
>NZ_JBMDXT010000186.1:0-7023 GCF_048594475.1 Nakamurella sp.
GTCCGGGTCCCGGCGGGCGTCGCGGCCCGCCGCACCGCGCCGGGCCGGGCGGGCCGGATCCGCGTGCGTGCATCACCCATCGACCCATCATGACGATCCGGACACCGACCCCGAAAGCACTTTCGGGCACGATCGGTCGCCCGCCGGGCCGGTTCGGGGCAGGCCCGGTTGGTCGGGGAGGTCCGGGTCAGGGCAGCACGACGACGCCGACGGTGCCGCCGGGGGCGACCCGCTGGCCCGGGCCGGGCGACTGGTTCCAGATCCGGCCGTTGTCGCCGCCGAAGATGGACGTCGTGTCCAGGCGCAGGCCGAGATCGTCCAGCGTCCGTTCGGCGTCCTTGACCCGCAGGTCGGACAGGTCGGGCACGGTGACCGCGTTGGACGGCACCAGGAACACCGCCGCTCCGGTGCGGTCCACCCGGGCGCCGGGACCGGGGTCGCTGCGCAGGATGTCGCCGGCGTCGATGTCGGCGTCGAACGCCGGGTCGCCGACCGTGACCGAGAATCCGGCCGCCCGCATCGCGGCGACCGCGTCCTTGGTGGACCGGCCGCGGACGTCGGGGACGGTCACGGAATCGGCGACCGTCAGGTCCACCGCGCTGCCCCGGGACGCGGTCGCGCCGACCGTCGGGCTCGACCGGAGCACGGTGCCCGGGTCGGACCGGGCGTCGAACGTCTTGGTCACCTGGCCGACGGTGAAGCCGGCGTCGGTGAGCAGCCGCTGCGCGTCGGCCAGCGACCGGCCGGTGACCTGCGGTACCACGATCGGCCGAGGGCCGGCCGACACGATCACCGACACCGGAGCGCCGACGGTCAGCGGGGTGCCGGCCGGCGGGTCGGTGCGCAGCACGGCGCCGACCGGGACGGCGTCGTCGAATTCCTGGTCGGTGCTGACCACCGCGGTCAGGTCGGCGTCGCGGAGGGCGGCCGTCGCGGTGCCGGTGTCGGTGCCGGGTTTGATGTCCGGCACCGTGGGGCGGCCGGCGGAGACCACGAGCGCGACCTCGCTGCCCCGCAGTTGGTCGACCCCGGCGTCCGGGTCGGTCCGCAGGACGACCCCGGCCGGCACCGTGTCCGAATGTCCGGTGCTGGTGCGGGGGACCAGCCCGGCGTCGCGGATGGCCGCCTCGGCCTGCGACTGGGTCAGTCCCGCGGTGGCCGGCATGGCCGCCCACCGGCCGCCGAGCCACCACCCGCCGGCGGCCGCGATCAGGCCGAGCAGCAGGACGGCGATCAGGGCCATCAGCCAACGCTTGCGCCGGCGCCGCCGCCAGGCCACGGTCGGGTCGACCGGCTGCGGCGGGCGGGCCTGCACCGCCGTCGGGGGTGCGGTCGAGGCCGCCGCCGAGCCGGCCGCGGCCGGCTCGGCGGCATCCGGACGGGGTCCGGGTTCGGTGTCCGGCCCGGCGCCCAGCACCCGGGTCCCGGTGGGGGCGGGCGGGGCATCGACGGCGACCGGCCCCCCGGGTGCCGGCCCCGGGCGGCGGCTCCGCGGCACCGGCACCGGGACGCTCGGCAGGGCCAGCGTCGAGGCGATGTCCCGGAGCTCGGCCAGGAACGCGGCGGCGTCGCGGGGCCGGTCGTCGGGTGTGCGGGAGGTGGCCGCCACCACCAGGTCGTCCAGCGGCGCGGGCTCAGACCCGATCCGGCTCTACGGCGGCTGGACGTCCGAGTGCTCGTGCTGGTAGGCCACCGACATGGTGTTGTCGCCCTCGAACGGGGGTCGTCAGTTTAGCATCTCGAACTCGACGATGCCGGCCGCGTAGACGTCGGTGCGGGTGTCGCTCACCCCGGTCGCGACCTGCTCGGGGGAGAGGTAGGCGACGGTGCCCAGGATGACGTCGCCGGTGGCCATGGTGTGCGAACCGACCGCCCGGACCAGGCCGAAGTCGGCGATCTTGACCGCACCGCGGGCCGACAGGAGCACGTTCTCGGGCTTGACGTCGCGGTGCACCAGCCCGGCCGCGTGGGCGGCGGCCAACGCGTCGAGCAGCGGGTCGAGGATGGCGACCACGACCGGGACGGGCAGCGGTCCGCGCTCGCGGATCAGGTCGCGCAGGGTGCCGCCGTCGACCAGTTCCATCACCAGGAAGACCCGGTCGCCGTCCTGGCCCTGGTCGTAGACCCCGACCACCCCGGGATGGCCGAGGGAGGCGGCCAGCCGGGCCTCCCGCTCGAACCGGCTCAGGAAGGCGGGGTCGGACACGTACTGCGGGCTCATCACCTTGACCGCGACCGGCCGGTCCAGCCGCAGGTCGACGCCGCGGTACACGGTGGACATGCCGCCGCGCGCGATCATCGCGCCCAGCCGGTACCGACCGTCGAGCACGGTGCCGCTCGTCAGGCCGGTGAAGACGTCCACAAGCGTCGATTATCCCGGCCGCCGGTCGATCGCCATTGACGGTCCGATTTGCCGGGAGTATCCAGGTCGGATGATCGCGATGCGCTGCGCGGCCCGGTTCGACGGCGAGTCCCTGATCGACGGCCCGGCGACCGTCCTGATCGACGGCCGCACCATCGCCGGTGTCGAATCCGGGCATGCCGATCCCGGCGTGGACGTCGAGGTGATCGATCTGGGCGACGCGACCGTGCTGCCCGGGCTCATCGACACCCACGTGCATCTGGTGACCGACAGCGTGCCCAACGCGCTGGACCTGGTCGAGGACTACTCCGACCAGCAGATCGACGCGGTCGTCGACCGGGCTCTGGCCGCGCACCTGGCGGCGGGCGTGACCACGGTGCGCGACCTGGGCGACCGCCGGTTCGTCGTGGTCGACCGGCGGGACCGGCAGCGGCGCGGCGGGTCGCCGGGGTCGCCCGCGGGCCCGGAGCCGACCATCCTGGCTTCCGGCCCGCCGCTGACCTCGTCCCGCGGGCACTGCTGGTACCTGGGGGGCGAGGTGGACGGCCCCACCGAGATCGAGC
Source organism: Nakamurella sp. (assembly GCF_048594475.1). Classification (NCBI taxonomy): domain Bacteria; kingdom Bacillati; phylum Actinomycetota; class Actinomycetes; order Nakamurellales; family Nakamurellaceae; genus Nakamurella; species Nakamurella sp. The sequence continues at coordinate 2,926 of NZ_JBMDXT010000186.1, forward strand.
TGGCGCTGGCGGAGCGCATCGAGCGCCGGGTCGACGTGGTCAAGGTGATGGCCAGCGGCGGGATGGCGACGACCGGCACGGACGTGATGCGGCCCCAGTTCACGCTCGACGAGCTCCGGCTGATCGTGGATCTGGCCCACGACGCGGGGCTGCCGGTCACCGCGCACGCGCACGCGCTGGCCGCGGTCGAGGTCGCGGTGGCCGCCGGGGTGGACGGGCTCGAGCACTGCAGCTGCCTGACGCCGCAGGGCCCGCGGATGCCGCCGGAGCTGCTGACGGTGCTGGCGGCCCGGCAGATCCCGATCGGGGCGGCGCTGATGGTCCCGCCGCCGGCGTCGTACGAGCACGCGCCGCCGAACATCAGGAAGGTGATGGCCCAGCTCGGCGTGACCCCGGAGCAGATGCTGGAGCTGCGGCGGGCGGCCACCGGACGGATGCACGCGGCCGGGGTCCGGTTCGTCGGCGGGTCGGACGCCGGCATCAACGACTTCATGGCCCACGGCCAGATGCGCAGCGGCCTGGACTTCCTGGTCTCGGCCGGCGCGACCGTGCCGCAGGCGCTGGCCGCCGGCACCTCACTGGCCGCGCAGGCCTGCGGGTTGGGATCCCGGAAGGGGTGGTTGCGCGCGGGTTTCGACGCGGATCTGATCGCCGTGGACGGGCGGTTCGCGGGCGACCTCGGGCCGCTGGGCCGGGTGCGTCAGGTCGTGCTGGGCGGCGAGCTGGTCGCGACCGGCGCCCGCTGACCGGTGCGCCGGGCCAGCATCAGGAACACCCACTGCCCGGCGAACCCGGCCAGGAGGGGCACCCACCACAGCGCATCACTGCCGGTCGCGACGACGATCAGGCCCACCACGCTGGTCAGGGCCAAGGCCGTGCCGGTGATCCACCACCAGCGCGCCCGCTCGGTCGGCATCGGGTTGGTCGGCCGGCGCACCAGCTCCGGGTGCCGGCGCAGGACGACGACGGTCGCGGCCGCGCTGATCAGGTTGAGAACCAGGATCACCGCGAACGCCCAGATGAAGAAGGTGGACAATCCGGGCAGGCGGCCGCCGGCCCGGGCGTCGCGCACCGTCATGGCGATCATCGCCGTGGAAAACGAGCCGTAGCCCAGCGTGGTGGCCACGACGCCGGGCACCGTGCGGCCGGCCAGCCACCACGTTCGCCGCTTCGGCTGGGCGGTCGTCGTTCCGCGATCCGGCGGCGTCGTCATCGGTTTCCCCCTCGCCCGGCGCAGCGGTACCCGGTCGAAGCCCGGTCCAATCGCAGGTGCGTTTCCGCGGGAACGCTGCCCTCATGTTTCCGCGGGAACGCCGTCCTGACGTTTCCGCGGGAACGCCGCCTGCCGCCGGTCTGGCCGGTGCGGCCCGGGCGAGGGGCCGGTGGCGTAGGGTTCGCCGATCCGTGCCATCGTCAAGGAGGACCCATGCCCGGTCGGTCGCGGTTCAGCTGGCCGGTCGCCCCGGCGCTGGCGGCGGTGCTGATCCTGTCCGCCTGTGGCGCCGGCGGGTCGACCACGACACCGGCCCCGTCCCCCTCCGCCGCGTCGTCGTCCGCGTCGGCCAGCTCGTCGGGCGGCTCATCGGCACCGGCGTCGAGCCCGGCCGCGGCCCCGGTCCGGCTCGACGACGCGACCCGGGCCCGGCTGCAGGCGAGTTTCGAGCAGACGTTCGCCGCCGCCACGGTTGACGGCGTGCCGACCCCCGGTGCGATCGCCTACGTGTCCGTCGGCGACCAGGAGTGGACCAGCGCGCTGGGTGTATCCGACGTCGACACCAAGGCGCCGGTCGATCCGGCCGGGCACGGCCGGATCGGCAGCATCACCAAACCGATCGTCGCCAGCGCGGTGCTGGTGCTGGTCGATCAGGGCAAGCTGTCGCTGGACGACCCGCTGGCGAAGTACATCCCGGGCATCGCCAACGGCGACCGGATCACCGTCCGGCAGTTGCTGTCGATGTCGTCGGGGGTGTGGAACTACACGACCGACCAGCAGCTGGTGGACACGTTCGCCACCGCCCCGATGACGCCGTGGACGATCGACCAGACGATCGATCTGATCCGGTCGCACCCGGCCGATTTCGCGCCGGGGGAGAAGGTCGCCTATTGCGATTCGAACTACGTGCTGCTCGGCCGGATCGCCGAGCTCGTCACCGGGCAACCGGTCAGCGAGGTCGTCCGCACCCTGGTCACCGAACCGTTGGGACTGACCGGGACGCGGATGCCGGCCGACGACCAACCCGGGGTGCCGGATCCGGGCATCGGCAGCTACCAGCCGATCAACGGGCAGCCGGCGGCGATCCCGGATCTCAACCCGACCTTCGCCTGGACGGCCGGGGCGGCGACGTCGACCGTGCCCGACCTGGCCCGGTTCGCCCGGGAGGTGACCGACGGGTCGCTGCTCTCGCCCGAGCTGCAGGCCCAGCGATTGGCCACGACCACCTTCACCGGCATCCCGCTCGACGTCGGGTACGGGCTCGGGGTGCTGAACATGAACGACCTGATCGGGCACAACGGCGATATCACCGGCGGTGGCGGCACGATGCTCCGGCTGCCCGCCGAGGACGCCACCTTCGTCGTGCTGGTCAACCTGTCGACCAACGCGGAGAACTCGTCCGGGGCGATCGCCAATGCGCTGATCGACGACCTGTACCCCGGCCGGACGGTGTCCCGCTAGCGACGCGGCGACCGCGCCGGCCGGGTGAGCCGACCGGGTCAGTCCAGCGGGATGTCCAGCACCGAGGCGATCGTGCGGACGACGCCGTTGTCGTTGTTCGACGGGGCGACGAAACGGGCCCGCTCGTGCAGCAGCGGGTGGGCGTTGTGCATCGCGAACGCGTAGTCGGCGGTGTCCATCATCTCCAGATCGTTCAGGAAGTCGCCGAACACCATCGTCTGCGCGGGGGTGATGCCCAGCGCGGACTGCAGCGCGGCGACGGCCCGGCCCTTGTTGGAGGTGCGGGTGTTCACGTCGAGCCAGTTCTCGCTGGAGACGACGACCTTGTGGCTGGCCAGGAACTCGGTCAGGTGCGGCAGCGTGCCGTGCTCGGCCGACCCGAAGTCGTAGACGGCGATCTTGAGGACCTCGTCGTCGATGACCGTGGTCAGGTCGTCGACGACCTCCAGCCGGGCGTAGTACCGGTCCACCTGGTCGAAGAACGCCGGGTCGGACCGCTCGATGTAGGCCGACCGCTTGCCGCACACGAGGATGCCGCCGTCGATGCCGGTCTGGATGCCAGAGCCGCCCGCCGCCCGCAGCGTGCGCACGATGCGCAGCGCGTCCTCCCGGCGCAGGCAGTCCGAGCTGACCTCCTGCCCGCCGCGCATCACGAGCGAGCCGTTCTCGGCGATGAAGACCATGTCGGCGGCGAGGTCGGCGAACTCCCGCTCGAGGGTGTAGTACTGCCGGCCGCTGGCGGGGGCGAACAGAATGCCGCGGCGCCGCAGCTGCTCGACCAGCGGCCAGAAGTCCGGGTGCAGCTCCTTGGCGTCGTTGAGCAGCGTGCCGTCCATGTCGGTGACGATCAGCCGGATGTCGGGGGTGTGGTCGAAGACGGGGATCGGCGCGCTGGTGGGCTCGGCGAGCAGCAAAATGTCATCCTCTGATTTGTTCACTGGTTGTCCGCAATGATGGACGGGTCCGGTGTCCATGGGGTTGCCGGAGTGTGACGCAGCTCAGCATCATGGGCTCATGGGGTGGTTCGACGCGGTCCGGGCGACGCCGGCCGAGCGGTCCGAGGCGCGGGCCGGGGACGGGATCGTGCCCCGGCCGGACGTCGTCATGGACCGGGCGTTCACCGTCTCCGGGACGCCGGAGTCCGTCTGGCCCTGGATCGCGCAGCTGGGCAAGCGCCGGGCGGGCTGGTACCTCCCGCGAGCCGTCGAGCGGGCGATCCCGCGGGGGCGCCGGGCCCTGCGTCGCCTCGACCCGCGCTGGACGGCGCCGGCCGTCGGGCAGGTGATCCCGGACTACGGCGGGCGGCACGAGACGTTCACGGTGGCGCAGGTGGACGCGCCGCAGCGCCTGGTCTACCGGTCCACCCGCGGCCGGATGGCGCTGAGCTGGTCGATCGTGCTCCGCGGGGACGACGTCGCGGGAGT
>NZ_JBMDXT010000187.1:0-3734 GCF_048594475.1 Nakamurella sp.
GTGCCGCATCCGGCCGGCCTGACCGGCAGCGGCCGGGTGGGCGCCCTGGCCGACCCGGTGACGCTGGCCGGGTTCGCCGAGCTGGTGGCCGCGCGGCTGCCGGCCACGGCCGGCGGGGTCCGGGCGGCGGGCGCGCCGGACCGGCCGATCCGCACCGTCGCCGTGTGCGGCGGCGCCGGCGACTCCTACCTGGCCGCGGCCGCCGCGGCCGGCGCCGACGTCTACCTCACCTCTGACCTGCGGCACCACGTGGTCGGTGAGTTCGTCGCCGACCCGGCCAACCCGGCGGTCGTCGACGTCGCCCACTGGGCGGGGGAGTGGCCGTGGCTCCCCGTCGCCGCCGACCTGCTGCGCGCCGCGCATCCGGACCTGGTGGTCAGCGTCTCCACCACCCGCACCGATCCCTGGACCGTGCACGCCGCCGCCGGATCGGTCCGGTAGCGTCGGACCGTGCCTGCCAAAGCCGACCCGTTCCTGCAGCGTCGACTGCTGGACGTCGCGCGGATCGACCAGGCGGTCGCCGCGGCCGAGCACCGCCGCCGCTCGCTGCCCGAGTTGGCCCAGATCGAGCAGGGCAGCGCCACCGTCGACCGGCTGCGCGGGTCGCTGGTGCTCAAGCAGGCCGAGATCGGCGACCTGGACCGGGATGCCCGCAAGTTGGACACCGAGATCGAGGCGGTCCGCACCCGGGCGAGGCGGGACAACGAGCGGCTGGCCGCCGGCACCGCGCCGGCCAAGGACCTGGAGAACATGCAGCACGAGCTGACATCGCTCGCCCGGCGGCAGTCGACCCTGGAGGACGACGCGCTGGAGCTGATGGAGCGTCGCGAGGAGGCCGACGCCGAGGTCGGGCGGATCGAGGCCGAGCTGGCCGCCGCCCAGGCTCAGGTCGGGGCGGCGCAGCAGCGTCGGGACGACGCCGTGGCCGACATCGACGACGAGATCCGGCGGGCCGCGGCCGAGCGGGCCGGCCTGCTCGACGGCATGCCGGCCGACCTGATGAAGCTCTACGAGCAGATCCGCGGCCGCGGCCGGACCGCCGCCGGGGCGCTCACCGGCGGCCGCTGCGAGGCCTGCCGGATGGACCTGGACCGCAGCGCCCTCAACGACATCTGGGCGGCCCCGCCGGACGCGGTCGTCCGCTGCTCGGAGTGCGGCGCCATCCTGATCCGGGCGTGAGCCCCGACCCGGACCCCGGACGCCGGGTCGTCGTCCAGGCCGACGGCGGATCGCGCGGCAACCCGGGTCCGGCCGGCTACGGCGCCGTGGTGTTCGCCGCCGACGGCACGACGGTGCTGGCCGAGCGGGCGGCCGCGATCGGCCGGGCCACCAACAACGTGGCCGAGTACTCCGGCCTGATCGCCGGGCTGGAGGCGGCCCTGGAGCTGGGCGCCCGGTCGGTGGCCGTTCAGATGGACTCCAAGCTGGTCATCGAGCAGATGTCCGGCCGCTGGAAGGTCAAGCACCCGGACATGAAGCCGCTGGCCGGCCGGGCCGCCACGCTGGCCGCCCGGTTCGCCGAGGCGACGTTCACCTGGATCCCGCGGGAGCGCAACGCTCACGCCGACCGGCTGGCCAACGAGGCGATGGACGCCGCCGCGGCCGGCCGGGTCTGGGCGGCCACCGGCGCGGTTGCCGTTGCCGCCGACGATCCGCCCTCCGCCGCCCGGTCCGATCCGCTGCCCGATCCGCCGTCCGACGCGCCGCCCGATCCGGCGGCCGCGCCGCCGCCGCGGAACGGGCAGCCGACCCGGTTCCTGGTCGTCCGGCACGGGCAGAGCACCTTCGGGGCCCAGGGCCGGTTCACCGGGCGCGAGGACGTCCCGCTGACCGAGATCGGACGCTCCCAGGCGGCCGCGGTGGCGCGCCGCATCGCGCCGGCCGGACCGGTCGTCGTGCTGACCTCACCGCTGGTCCGCTGCCGCGAGACGGCCGCGGCCGTCGCCGGTCCCGCCGCGGCGCCGCTGATCGAGGACGACCGGCTGCTCGACGAGCAGCTGGGCGACTGGACCGGGCTCCGGGAGGCCGAGATCGGGGCCGGCTGGCCGGCCGAGCTCGCGCGCTGGCGCCGGGACCCGGCCGCGGCCCCGCCCGGCGGTGAGTCGTTCCTGCAGGTCCGCGACCGGGTCCGGCCCGTCCTGACCGAGGCGCTGTCCACCTACCGCGGGCACGCCGTCGTCCTGGTCACCCACGCGGCGGTGGCCAAGATGATCCTGACCACGGCGCTGCAGGCGGACCCGGCCGTGGCCTTCCGGCTGCGGGTGGACACCGGGTCGCTGTCGGCGGTCGACGTCGACGCGGCCGGCGGGATCGTCGTCCGCAGCGTCAACGAGACCGCGCACCTGCCGTGAGGCCCGACGGGTCGGCGAGCGGCGCGTCGGCTCAGCCCGCCTTGCGGGCGATCCCTTCGTACAGGTAGGCGCTCCACCGGGGGGCTCCGGGCAGGTAGCCGTCGTGCTCGCCGGTCAGCTCGAAGCCGGCCGCCCGCAGCACCGCCGGGGTCGCCGTGTCCAGCCGGCAGCCCGACACCCGACGGTTGAGGCCGTTCAGCCGGTGCTGCCAGCGCGCCACGGCGGCGTCCGGACTGGCACCGTGCTCGGCGTAGCTGACGAACCCGCCGGGCACCAGCACCCGGTACAGCTCACGGGCGGCCGCCGGCTGGTCCGGGATGGAGCAGAGGGTCAGCATCAGCAGCGCGCAGTCCACCGAGGCGTCGGGCAGGGGCAGACGCTGGCCGTCCAGCCCGTCGAAGTCGACCGGGACCGCCGCCGCCGTCACCCGCGGCCCGGCCAGCCGGCGGGCGACCGCCGACGGTTCGATCGCCCGCACCCGGGTGACCGCCGGCGGGTAGTGGGCCACGTTGAGCCCCGAGCCGAACCCGACCTCGACCACGGTGCCGTGCAGCGGCGCGCAGGCCCGCTCCCGGACCCGCCGCACGGAATCCCGGTCCAGGGTGCGGTCGTGGAGCCGGGGCAGGACGCGCTCGCGGTAGAAGCCCATGCCGTCATGGTGCCCGGCGAACGGTTGCCCGGGCGCCGCGGCCGGGGCTTGACTGGAGCCATGCAGCTGGGCCGCCGCTCGGAGCGGTTCGCCGACCGCACCGCCGCGGGCGCCGCGCTGGTGGCGCCGGTGACCCGCTGGCTGGCCGAGCACGGGGCCGGTCCCGCCGGGGCCGTGCCGGTGCTGGTGCTGGCCCTGCCGCGGGGCGGGGTCCCGGTCGCGGTTCCGGTAGCCCGGGCCGTGCGGGCGCCGCTGGACGTGCTGCTCGTGCGCAAGATCGGTGTGCCCGGGCAGCCGGAGCTGGCGATGGGCGCGGTCGCGGCGGTGGCGGGCGCGGTGGCGGGTGCCGGCGAGCCGGATGGGTCCGGCGGGCCGGCCGGACCGACGAGTGCGGCCCCGGACGACCTCGGGGTGGTGGAAGTGGTCCGGAACGAGCTCGTGCTCGACCGGCTGCGGCTCCCGGCGGCGGTCTTCGCCGACGTGCTGGACCGGGAACTGACCGAACTGCACCGGCGGATGTCGGCCTACCGCGGCGACCGGCCGCCGCCGGTGAGCCGGGGACGGGCCGTGGTCGGGGTCGACTACGGGTTGGCCACCGGCTCCACGATGCGGGCGGCCGTCGCGGCGGTCCGCCGGCTTGGGCCGGCCCGGGTGCTGGTCGCGGTCCCGGTCGGGGCGGCGGACAGCTGCGCGCGGCTGCGCGAGTGCCCGGACGTCGACGACGTGCTCTGCGC
>NZ_JBMDXT010000188.1:0-14716 GCF_048594475.1 Nakamurella sp.
GCTCACCCGACCCGGGGCCGGCGGCCGGGTCGGCAGCGGGGCCGGGGGCCGGGTCAGCAGCGGGGCCGGCCGCCACCCCGGGCGGCGGCACGTCCAGGCCGAAGGCGGCCGCCCGCGACCCGAGCTTGGCGGCCAGCGCCACGGCGGGCTGCCCGAAGGCGACCCCGTCCAGGACCCCGGACCGGCCGCGTTCGGTCTTCTTCAGCTCATCCCACCGCTGCTGCTGATCGGCCGCGTCCCAGCCGGCGGCCGGTTCCCCGTCCGCTCGGGCGAAGACGTGCGGATGCCGCCGGACGAGCTTGGCGACCAGGTCGCGGGCGACGTCGTCGATGTCGAAGCCGCCCTGCTCCGGCGGGGTCTCGGCGGCGATCCGGGCGTGGAAGAGCACCTGCAGCAGCACGTCGCCGAGTTCCTCGCGGACGGCCGCCCGGTCGCCCTGCTCGACCGCCTCGGCCAGCTCGTAGCACTCCTCGATCAGGTAGCGGACCAGCGAGGCATGCGTCTGCTCGGCATCCCAGGGGCAGCCGCCCGGTGAGCGCAGCCGGTCCATCACCGCGACCGCGTCGAGCAGGGCAGCGTGCGGGGGCGCCGGCACCGGATCCCCGGCCGGGCCGGCCGGATCGGCGCCGCCGGTCACGGCGCTTCCGGTCACGACGCGGTCGGGGTGGGCACCACCTGGAGGGCCACCGGGTCCCACACGCCCATCCGGGGATTGACGGTGACGCCGACCTGGTCGGCGTACCGCTGCAGCAACGCGACCTCGCCGAGCTGCCGCTGCACCGCCAGACTCTGGGCCCCCAGGATGGTGGTCGCCGAGACCTGGGCCGGCTCCTCGGCACGGCCCGTCACCCGGATCACGTAGAAGCCGTCGGACCCGGGATTGATCAGGACGTCACCGGGCCGAGCCGAGAGCACGCCGTCGATCAGCTGGTCCGGCACCGCCGACAGGTCGACGGTCTCGCTCTGCAACGGCACCACCCCGGACGCGGCCGCCACCGGCGCCCCGGCGGGCGCCGCGAGGATCGCCCGGCGCACCTCGACCGCCTGGTCCCGTGTCGAGGTGCGGGCGCCGTCGACGGTCACCTTGACGTTGGTGTAGGAGATGGGCTCGGACCCCTGACCGGACAGCAGGGCCTCCAGCAGCAGCAGCTCGCGGTAGCTGCGCGGGTCGCGGGTGCCGCCCCCGGTCGCCCCGGCCATCGCGGCGTTGACCTGCGCGTCGGTCACCACCACTCCCCGCTGCCGGGCGGCCTCCTCCAGCAGCGTGCTGCGGATGTCCTGGGTGGTGAACAACCGGTTCCCGAAGGCGAGCTGGTCGACCGTGAGCTGCTGGCCGGCCTGCGCCGAGGCCTGTGCGGTCCGGTCGAAGATGCTCTGCTCGGAGATGGTGACGTCGCCGACGACCGCGGCCGAGGTCGCGGACGTCGCGCAGGCGGTTCCGGTCAGCATCACGGTGGCGGCGACGAACGAGCCCAGCAGGAGGCGGCGACGACGGGCCGGCCGCACGTGGGCGGACCCCGGTGACCTAGTTCTCACCCGCACACCTTCGCACAACCTCCGCGCCACCCGGCCACGGCCCGCGGGCCGCCGGCCGGCCGGGCGCCGGCCGCCCGTGGGGGTCGGCGCCGCGGGCGACGATCAGTACGCCCCGGACGACCCCAGCACGGCCTTGGCCGTGCGCCACAGGATGACCAGGTCGCCGGTGATGGACCAGTTCTCGACGTAGTAGACGTCGAGCCGGACGCTGTCGTCCCAGGTCAGGTCGGAGCGGCCGGACACCTGCCACAACCCCGTCATGCCCGGCTTGACCAGCAGCCGGCGCAGCGCGTCGTCGCCGTACAGGTCGACCACGGCCCGGAGCGGCGGGCGCGGCCCGCCCAGGCTCATGTCGCCCCGCACCACGTTGAACAGCTGCGGCAGTTCGTCGATGCTGAAGCGCCGGATGAAGCGGCCGACCCCGGTGATGCGCGGATCGTTCTTCATCTTGAACAGCACCTGGTTGCCGGCGTCCGCGGTCTGCTCCTGCTTGAGCGCCTCGAGCCGCTTCTCGGCGTCGACCACCATCGACCGGAACTTGATCATGCGGAAGGTCTCGCCGTTGATGCCGACGCGATCCTGCCGGAAGAAGACCGGGCCCCGGCTGGTCAGCGTGATCGCCGCCGCGACCGCGGCCAGCACCGGGGAGAAGAGCACGACCAGGGTCAGGCTGCCGACCAGGTCGAACATCCGCTTGACCAGCCGGTTCGCCCCCCGGTAGGTGGGCCGGTCGACGTGGATCAGCGGCAGTCCGGCGACCGGCTGGGTGTGCACCCGGGGACCGGCGATGTTGGTCAGCGCCGGAGCCAGGATGAGCTCGGTGTCGGTGCCCTCCAGGTCCCAGCTCAGCCGGCGGACGGCGCTGGGGCCGAAGGCGGCGGAGGCGGTCACCGCGACCGCGTCGGCCCCCACCGTGGCGGCCACCGTGGCGACCTCCTCCGGCGCGCCGAGCACCGGGACGCCGCCGACCCGGTCCTCACCGGCCTTCCCGCCCTCACCGTGCACGCAGACGCCGATCACCTGGTAGCCGGCGTACGGCGCCCTGGCCAGGTCGACCAGCAGCTCGCCGACCGTCTGCCGGTCGCCGACCGCCACGACCTTGGACATCATCGCCCCGGCCCGGCGCTGCCGGGACAGCCACCGGCGCCAGATGTACCGGGTCGCCAGCAGGCCGAACAGTCCGGCCGGCAGCATGATCGCGACCACGCTGCGCGGCAGGTCGAGCCGGAACAGGTAGGCACCGATCGCCACCAGTCCGAAGACGATGAGCGAGGCGTGGATGATCCGCTTGTATTCCGACGCGCCGTACCCGAGCACCGAGCTCTCGCGGGTGCCGGACAGCTCCAGGGCCAGCAGCCAGGCGCCGATCACCAGCAGGACGGTGACCGTCACCGACGGCGGGCGGCTCGGCTCGAACAGGTGCACCCCGAGGCCGGCCCAGACCAGGCACAGCAGGTCGGTCACCACCAGCCCGCGGGCGTAGCGCCGGGCCCAGATCGGGCCGGCGGCCGCACTACGGGTGGACGAGGCGCTCGCGGGCGTCGACGCGGCGGTGACCCCACCGTCCGCCACCCGGTCCGCGCCGACGGTCGCGCCGACGGCGTCGAGGTCGGCTGCGGCGATCGCGTCGTCCACCAGGGGCGTGACCGACGGTGCATGATCCCGGTGCGGGTGCCGGAGCGGCCGACGACCCCCGCGCCGGGTGGCCATCGGATCGATCAACGCCATGATGCTTCCTCATCTGCGATGGGCGAACGTGCAGCCGAAGTCGAGGTCCGGGGTGACCGGGTCACGCCAGAGGGGTTCGTCGCGGAGCAGCACCGATGGGCTCCACGGATCGAGGGCGACATCGCGCCTGCGCCGGTCAAATGTAACAGCATGTAGTCGACGAGGCCACAGGTCGGTGACGTAAATGCATCGAAAAGGTGAACCCCGTGCGCCAGGCGGGTGACGGAGGTGACACCGTGACGGGGCGTGGCCGATCCGGACCACGTCCGCTCCGGCACCTGGTGACCGATTCGGTCCAATCGTGCCGGTCGCCGGTCCACCGCTTGCGCGGCCGACCTCATGCCGACCGACCGCCGACCTTCTCGCGATCCTGCTCGGCCACCACGGCGTTGAGCGCCCGGCGCAGCAGCGTGCTGGAGGTGTGCGCGGTGTACGGGAAGTAGACGACCTCGACGCCGACGGCCGCGAAGTCGCGCTCGAGACGGTCACCCTTGGGCGTGCCGCGCCAGTCGTCGCCCTTGAAGATCACGTCGAAGGGCGTCCGGCGCCAGGTCTCCACCTTGTCCGGCACGACCTCGATGATGGCCTGGTCCACGTAGGAGATGTGGCTGACGATCTCGACCCGCTCGGCCTCGGGGACGATCGGCTTGCGGCCCTTGGCCAGCTCGCACATCTCGTCGGAGACGACCCCGGCGATCAGGAAGTCGCAGTGGTCCTTGGCATGCCGAAGGATGTTCAGATGCCCCACGTGGAACATGTCGTACACGCCCGGTGCGTACCCGATCCGCTGGCTTTTCACTCGTCCAACCCCCGCGCTTCTCTACCGTCAGTTACGCAACGACGCGTTTATGTCACCCGAATGCGTCTGTAGCGCCGTCCGAGCCCCCGCTTGACCACGCTCCGCTTGATGATAGTCGACCCGACGCCCGATCGTGAGTGGTTCTCACGCGTGCGAGGAACATCCACCGGTTTCAGCGACTACCGGACGTGACTTCTAACCCCCTGTCCTACGTATCGACGGCAACCGGCCGGGCCATTCACCCATTTGATGGTGACTCAGCGCACATCACGACGGCAATGCGGGGAAGGCCTGGCTCGGCCGTCCCCGATTGGCGGTCCCCTCGGCTCGATTGGCCGTCACCTGCCCGAAACACGGCAACCGGCCTGCAGCACAATCGGCCGATGCCGACTCGCCCACCGTCCCGCTCCGCCGCCGTGCGCCGACCCGGCTCGATCGTGGTCGTGCATTCCTCCGATGAGATGTACGGCGCCGATCGCATCCTGCTGGAGGTGGTGACCGCCCTGCGCGATCTGGACGGTCTGGCCGTCGAAGTCTGGCTGCCCGCCGGAACCGGCGACGGCTCGCTGTCGGCCGCCCTGGCCGAGCGCGGTTTCCCCGTCACGCACCTGCCGCTGCCGATTCTGCGGAGGGCCAACCTGTCGCCGCGCGGCCTGCTCGCCCTCGGACGGACGGGCGCACCGACCTGGCGGGCCCTGCGCCGGCGCCGGTTTCCGGCGGTCTACCTGATGACCAGCGCCTGCCTACCGGTGGCGCCGCTGGCCCGGCTGGCCGGGGCCCGGTGGGTGCTCGTCCACCTCCAGGAGATGTGGTCGCGCGCGGACCGGATGATCCTGCGACCCTTCACCCTGTTCTGCACCGCCGCGATCGCCATCTCCCCGCCGGTGGCCGAGGCGAGCCGGCTCCGCCGGCGGCCACCCGTCACCGTGGTCGAGAACGGGGTGAGCCTCCCGGCCGCGGCGCCGGGAGCGGCCACGGACTCCGGCGGCTCCCGTGGCGGGACCGACGGGACCGACGGGACCGATCGCACCGACGGCCGGCCGCGGTATCTGGTGGCCAGCCGCTGGAACGCCTGGAAGGGGCACCGCACGCTGTTGACCGCCTGGGACCTGGCCGGCTGCCCGGGCACCCTGACGGTGGCCGGCGCCGCGCCGCCGGCCGGGACCGGGGTCGACGTGCCGGCGCTGGTCGACGAGTTGGTCAGCCGGCCCGAGACGGTGCGGATCGTCGGCCAGGTCGATTCGATCGGCCCGCTGCTCGACGCGGCGGACGCGCTCATCCTGCCGTCCGACCAGCCGGAACCGTTCGGCCTGGTGCTGATCGAGGCCTTCGGACGCGCCCGGCCCGTCATCGCCAGCCGGGGCGGCGGCCCGCTGCACATCGTGACCCCGGACGTCGACGGCTGGCTTTTCGAGCTGGGCTCGGCCCCCGACCTCGCCGCCGTGCTGGGCGAGCTCGACCGGTCGCGACTGCGGGCGGCCGGCACCCGCGCCGAACGGACGTACCGCGAGCGCTACACGCCGGAGAGCTACCGGCGGCGGCTGGCCGATGCGGTCCGCCGCCTCTGGTCCTGAGCCGTCCGCGCGGGTGCGCCGCCGACCGTCAGGCGCACCGCGCCTCGGCGATGTCGGCGTTCAGCGTCTGGCCGACGTAGGCGGTGTCGAGCAGGCTCACCTGGACGACGACGGTGCCCCCGAGCGCGTCGGTGATCGGGGCCGACGTGGTGTTCAGGGTGGTCAACACCGCCGGATCGTCCGGCTTGTGCACGGTGATCGCGACGTAGGCACCGTTCGGGCAGGGCCCCCCGGTGACCACACTGAGCTGCCAGCAGGACACCGCGGCCGGATCGCTGCACTCGAAGCTCGACGGGTCCGCGAAGGTGGGAACCACCAGCGTCGCCGCCGGTGTGGTCGGCGCGGCCGGCGTCTGGGTGACCGTCTCGGTGACGGTCGCCGACGTCCGCACGGTGGTCGTCTGCACCACGGTCGAGGTCACGGTGACCGGCGGCTGGCCCACCGACGGTGTCCCGCCGGTCGAACAGCCCGCCACCAGGACGGACGCCGCAGCCAGGGCCAGGCCGGCCGCACACCGTTTCCCGAACCGTCGCCCGCGCCTCGGCCCGTCAGTGGGTCGCGCCATCCGGGGCCCCTTCCTCCCGCCGACCTCCCGCCGACCCGCCCGTCGGCACCGGGGACATTACCGATCCGCCGCGGCCGGCGGCGGCGTATTTCACCGGCCGGTCAGGGCGAGGTGCCCTCACCCGCCGCGGACGGATCGCGGACGACCGGACGGTCCCCCGGCCCCCGCCGGCGACCGGACAGGACCAGTCCGACGACCAGCGCCAGCAACCCGGCCAGCAGCCAGAACCAGATGGCCAGGTCCAGATCACCGGGGGCCGGCCCGACGGCGGCCGGAACCGGGTCGGTGGACGGCTGCCCGCTCGACGCCGCGCCGGACAGCAGGCCGACCCCCCACACCGTCGCCGCGCCCGCCACGGATGCCACCGTCACTGCCGTCCCGCCCTTCCCTCAACCCATCGCACCGCGTCCCCCTCGGTGCCCGCATCGTGCCCGCATCGTGCCGGTCGCACCCCCGGGCCCCCGGCCTGGGCCGGAACCCGGGCGCCCGGCCGGCGTACCCGTTCGGCCGCCGCTCCCCGGAAAGCTGTCATTGCGACCCCTGGAACGGCCGACATCGAAACGATTCGCCGTGACGGCCGAGTGAATCGTAACATTAGGTAAGGATCTCCGCGCCTGGGTGCGGAGCATCCGATGGCATTGCCAGCCATACGGGTGACCACTGAACGGGCATGCCACGCCCGCCGTCCCGTGTCCGACGCGATGGGGACGTCGGTCATCCTGGCCCGTCGTCCCGCCGACGAGGCGGCCTGTCACATGCTTGTTACGACCGTGCGCGAGGATTTCGGCCATGACCCAGACCTCCGACCTGACCGGTCCGCAGGATGTGCCGGTGATGGCCGACCTGCCCGGAACCAACGGCTCAGACCGGGACGCCGCCCTCCGGGCCGATGTCCGCCGCGTGGGCACCCTGCTCGGCCAGACGCTGGTGCGCCAGCAGGGACAGGGACTGCTCGACCTGGTGGAGGAGGTGCGCGGGCTCACCAAGCAGGGCCTGGAGTCCGCCGACCCGGCCGCTCGGGACGCCGCCACCGCCCAGGTCCGGGCCAAGCTCGCCGCCCTGCCCATCGGCGACGCCACCGAGCTGGTCCGGGCGTTCGCCACGTACTTCCAGCTGGCCAACGGGGCCGAGCAGGTGGACCGGGTGCGCGAGCTGCGGGCCCGCGAGGCCGGCGAGGGGACGCTGGCGGCGGTCGTCGACGAGATCGTGCAGACCCTGGGCACCGACGCGCTGCAGGCCGCGGTCGAGGCGCTCGAGGTCCAGCCGGTGTTCACCGCCCACCCCACCGAGGCCAGCCGCCGGTCGGTCCTGCTCAAGCTGCAGGCGCTGGCCGACATCCTGGTCGTGCAGACCCCGCCGGGGTCCGCCGCGCGAGCCCGTCAGGACCGCAAGCTGGCCGAGGTCATCGACCTGCTCTGGCAGACCGACGAGATCCGGCAGTTCCGGCCGACGCCGGTGGACGAGGCCCGCAACGCGCTCTTCTACCTGGACTCGATCGTCGGCGAGACGATCCCGGCGCTCACCGACGACCTGGCGGCGGCGATGGCCGAGCACGGGGTGCAGCTGTCCCCGGAGGCCACCCCGTTGCTGCTGGGCAGCTGGATCGGCGGCGACCGCGACGGCAACCCGAACGTCACCGCGGCGGTCACCCGGGAGGTGCTGGCCCTGCAGAGCCAGTCGGCCATCGGCCTGGCCATCGGCAAGATCGACGAACTGCTGCTGGCACTGTCCAGCTCGACCGTCATCGCCGGGGCGTCCGACGAGCTCCTGGCCTCGATCCAGGTCGACCTGGCCCACCTTCCGCTGCTCGACCCGCGGGTCAAGGAGCTGAACAAGGACGAGCCGATCCGGCTCAAGCTCACCTGCGTCAAGGCCAAGCTCATCAACACCCGGGCCCGGGTGGCCGACGACCGCCCGCACGAGCCCGGCCGGGACTACTGCCGGCGCGAGGAACTGCTGGCCGACCTCGCGGTGGTCCGCCGCTCGCTGCTGGACAACGGCGGCGCGCTCGCCGCCGACGGCATGCTGGCCACCGTGCAGCGGACGCTGGCCGTCAGCGGGCTCACCGTGGCCTACATGGACATCCGCGAACACTCCGAGGCCCATCACGCGGTGCTCGCCCAGCTGTTCGACCGGCTCGGCGAGCTGTACGTGCCGTACGCCACGCTCAGCCGGCCCGAGCGGATGCGGCTGCTGTCCAAGGAACTGACCTCGCACCGGCCGCTGACCACGCTGCCCGCGCCGCTGGACGCCGCCGCGCTCAAGACGTTCTCGGTGTTCTCCGAGATCAAGCGCGCGCAGGAGACCTACGGGCCCGAGGTGATCGTCACCTACATCACGTCGATGACGATGGGCGCCGACGACATCCTGGCCGCGGCGGTGCTGGCCCGGGAGGCCGGCCTGATCGACGTGTACGGCACGCCCGGTGATCCCGACCGGGGCCCGTTCGCCGCGATCGGCTTCGCTCCGCTGCTGGAGACGGTCGAGGAGCTGCGCAAGTCGGCCCAGGTGGTCGACGAGCTGCTGTCCGACCCGACCTACCGGGAGATCGTCCGGCTGCGCGGCAACGTGCAGGAGGTCATGCTCGGCTACTCGGACTCCAACAAGCAGTCCGGCATCACCACCAGCCAGTGGGAGATCCACAAGACCGAGCGGCTGCTGCGCGACCTGGCCGCCCGGCACGGGGTGTCGCTGACGCTGTTCCACGGCCGCGGCGGCACCGTCGGCCGGGGCGGCGGGCCGACCTACGACTCGATCCTGGCCCAGCCGTTCGGGGTGATCACCGGCGCGATCAAGTTCACCGAGCAGGGTGAGGTGATCAGCGGCAAGTACGGGATGCCCGACCTGGCCAAGGAGAACCTGGAACTGACCGTCGCCGCGACGCTGCGGGCCACCTGCCTGCACACCGAGTCCCGGCAGACCCCGGACGAGCTGCGCGACTGGGACCAGTGGATGGAAACGGTCAGCGACGCGGCCTTCGCCAAGTACGTCGGGCTGATCGACCACCCGGACCTGCCGGCCTACTTCCTGGCGTCCACCCCGGTCGAGCAACTCGGGCAGCTCAACATCGGCTCCCGGCCGGCCCGGCGGCCCGACTCCGGCGGCGGCATCGCCGGGCTGCGGGCCATCCCCTGGGTCTTCGGCTGGACCCAGTCCCGGCAGATCGTGCCGGGCTGGTTCGGCGTCGGCTCCGGCCTGCGGGCCGCGCGCGAGGCCGGCGGCGAGTCCGTGCTGAAGCTGATGCACACCAAGTGGCACTTCTTCCGCACGTTCATCTCCAACGTCGAGATGACGCTGGCCAAGACCGACATGGAGATCGCCGCGCTGTACGTCGACGCGCTCGTCCCCGATTCGCTGACCCACCTGTTCGAGGTGATCCGGGCCGAGCACGCGCTCACCGTGGCCGAGGTGCTGCGGGTGACCGGCGAGGCCGAACTGCTGGACGACCAGCCCGAGCTCAAGCGCACCCTGGGCGTGCGCGAGCCCTATCTCGCCCCGATCTCCTACCTGCAGGTCGATCTGCTCAGCCGGATCCGGGCGCTCGGGGACGATGCGGTCGACCCGGAGTTGCGCCGGGCGATGCTGCTGACCATCAACGGGGTCGCTGCCGGGATGCGCAACACCGGCTGAGCGCGACCACGGGTTCTGACTCCTCCGGACTTCCCCTCAGCTGGTGGGCCGGCGTGGCTGCAGGCGTGATGGACGACCGGGACGCTCAGCCGTTCCGATCGTGAAGTCGGGCAGCACGCCGTCGGCTGCGACAACTCGGCCCCCGTCCATCGCTTCACCATCGCCAACGCCGTCCTGGCCCTGGCGCGGGGTGTTCTTCTTCGGCGTCTCTTCGTAGTAGCCGCCGGCATAGGACTCGTACCCGTCAGCTCCTCGGATCGGGACCATGTTGAACACGGTTCCCAAAATCCGCGCGTCGACCGACCGGAGTGAGCGCAGCGCGGAGTGGATCTGGGTCCTTCTGGTCTTTCCATGGCGCACGACGAGGACCGCTCCGTCGACGAGCTTGGCTGTGACGGCAGCGTCGGTGACCGGCAAGAGCGGTGGTGTGTCGATAATCATGATGTCGAAGCTCCGACGCAAGGACTTGAGGAGCGACGCCATCGCCGCACTTCCCAGCAGCTCGGACGGATTGGGCGGGATCGGCCCACTGGCCAGGAACGACATCCCCGTGGCGCCCCACGGTTGAATGGCGTCATCCAGGCTGGCCGCTCCCGTCAGCACGCTGGTCAGGCCGACCGAACGCTCCAGCCCGAGGTAGTCGGCCACGCGCGGACGGCGCAGATCCGCCTCAATCAAGAGGACTCGACGCCCCGATTCGGCGAACGAGACCGCCAGGTTGGTCGCTGTCGTCGATTTCGCCTCGTGCGGGACGGACGAAGTGACAACCAAGCTATGGACCGGGCGATCAACGTCGACGAACTGAAGATTGGTCCGCAGTTGCCGGAACGCCTCGGCCCGAATGGAGCGCGCCTTGGTCCGATCGATCAACGGAGCTCGCTTGGCATCCTTGTCGTACGGTATGGCGCCCAGCAGCGGAACTCGGGCCAGCTCTCGCAGGGTTGCGACCTGACGGACGGTGTTGTCGAGCACCTCCCGAAGAAGGGCGACCACCAGGCCAACGATTGCACCGCCGAGCAGGCCCAGCGCAAGGTTGACGGTCTTGCGTGGTGCGACGGGAACTGGGTTGAGCGTGGGTCCGGAGATGACGCGGAGCTCCACCTGCCCAGGACCGATCGGGTCAACCTGGTTGACGATCGAACCGAAGTCTTTCGCCAGGCCCTGAGCGATCAACAATGAGCGCTCGGGGGAGGAGTCGGTGACCGTCGCCGTCAGCAGGACCGTATTAAGGTCCGCCTCTCCGTCGATTGACGCGGCGACCGATGAGGGTTCGATGTCGAGGTTCATGTCGGTCACGATTCGCTGAGCGACCAGATCGCTGCTCATCAGGCCAACGTATGAAGTGATACGCCTCGTCGCGAACTGGTCGGCTGCCAGCAGGGACGTTCCGTCACCGGTCGGGGTGCTGACAAAGAAGGTCACCGAGCTTGAGTACTTGGGTGAAGCCTTGAGGTTGTAACCGAAGGCCAAGCCGAGACCCACGATCATGCAGATGAGGATCAGCCACCAGCCCTTGCGTAGGGCGCTCATGAACTGACGAAGGTCCAAGAGACCGTCCTCCATCCCACGTTCGTTGACACCCGACAAATCCGTCATTGATCCGGTGCGGTGATCCCCTGTGCCGTCCCCCGCCGGCACCTTCAGTGTGGCATATCGATGCGTTCACACGCCGCGATCCGGCCCAGCTCGGCTGTTCAACCTCGCCTCGGGAACTACAGTTGAGGTCGCGTCACAGCCTCGACGGCAGACGTTCCGTTTGACTGTCGATGTTGTACCGAACCGAAACCCCAGGTCAGGAGATCTCGTGACTCGGCCGCCCGCCAACGCAGGAGATCTCGACGACCAACAGTCCGACCGATCGGCTGCGCCATCGCTCGATCGGGGGCACGCCGGTGTCTCCTTCGGCTGGGGGCTCATCGCCGGCGTTCTGGTGACCGTTCTGGCCTTCCTGTGGTCGTGGCATCCGTCCCTGTGGAGCGACGAAGGGGCCACCATCAGTTCGGCCACCCGAAGTTGGTCCGAGTTGCTTGCGATGCTCTCCGGCATCGATCTAGTCCACGGGCTCTATTACGCCTTCATGCACGTCTGGATCGCGTTGTTTGGCTCATCTGCAGTGTCGATTCGGTTGCCCAGCGCTCTGGCGGTGGGCATTGCCGGAGCGTGCGTCTACTGGACCGCGGCCAGGCTGCGCGGGCATCGGTACGCCCTATGGGCGGTGGGCGTCTTTGCCCTTCTACCCAGAATCTTTTGGGCCGGCATCGAGGCACGCCCCTATGCGTTCACCGTGATGTTCTCCAGCATGGCAACCCTTGCCCTGCTCATTGCTCTCGGCGGCCGACGGGGCCGGCAAGCACTGCTGTGGTGGGTCGGATACGGCGGCATGCTCATTCTCGGCGTGCTGTCCAACCTCTACGTCGGCCTCCTGGTGGCGGCCCACCTCGCCACCGTGCTGTGGGACCGGAGCATTACACGGGCGAGTCGCATTGCCTGGTTCGTCACAGCGGGCTCGGCGATGGTCGTACTGGTCCCGTTCTTCTTCGCTGCATATGGCCAGGCGGGCCAACTGTCCGACCGGTCGTTCGGTCTCCGGGACCTCGCCCAAAGCGCTGCCGTCACCCAGTACTTCCTCGGCGATACGCCGACCACGACCACCGGGGTGATCCGAACGGCAACAACCATGTCGGACATCGGCACCTGGTGGCCCGCCGCCGCTCTGCTCCTGGCTGCCGGCGGTTGGACATTGATCATCGTGGCCGTCGTCCGCCATCGAGCCGAGTTGAGCGGTCGGGCCGGTCAACCGCGGAGCGGGCACCCGGTGCTCGTGTGGGCGTTGCCCTGGCTCGTCATCCCTCCCCTGGTCATCGGCGCCTATTCAGTGCTCGTATCTCCGATGTACGGCGCCCGCTATCTGACCTTCACCACGCCGGCCGTGGCTCTGTTGGTTGCGTTGGGTCTGACGTCAATTTCCGTCCAGTGGCTGCGCCGCGGCATCGCTTGCGTGCTTGTGATTGCCCTGATCCCGGTGTACGTCTCGCAACGCCAGTTGAACGGCAAGAACAGCAGTGACTGGTCGTCGGTCGCCCAGTACATCGGCGAGCAGGCGTCTGTAGGCCAGGGCGTCTACTTCGCACCTCGCTATGACGTCGGCGGCCCGACGGTCGGGCAAACGACACGCGGGATATCGGTCGCGTATCCCGGTCCCTTCGTCGGACTTGTAGATATGACGTTGATGCGCAGCGCGGCGGACACGGGCAATCTTGTCGGGGAATCGCGATACCTTTCCGAGAGTATTGATGAATTGGCGTCGGTGCAGACCATCTGGGTCATCAGACGCTTCGACTACCCAGCCGATGATGCTGCTTCCGACGATAACATTCTGAACGCTGCTGGATTCAGCAAATCATCTGAATGGGAAGGTCCACTCGATGTGGTGATCAGATACGACCGTACTGAGTGATGCTCCTGGTCGTCCGGCCGAGAAGAGGTGGGGGATCTGTGACCCAGTCTTCCGCTCCACCATCGGGGTTCCTCGACGAAAGATCGGCGCCCAGGATCAGCACACCAAGCGGGATCAGAACCGTCGGCAGAGCATTGGCGTTGTCCACAAAGACCATGGACTTCTCGAACAGACCCGATCCGGCCAGGACTGCGAGCCAGGAGATCGCGAAAAATTCTCCCCGCGCAGCCAGCCTGGTGGCCCGTGCCGTTGCCATGATCAGCTGTATGGCAACCAGTACGGCGAAGATGATTCCACCCGTGACCAAGAATTGAATGAGTTGATTGTGCGCATGGAATACACTTCCGGCGATCCTCGCGGACGTTCGCCCCACCGCGTTGTACCAGTTCGATCCCAAGCCGAATAACGGGTTGGATTCCCATGCCTGGATGCTGACGATCCACACCAGCCCGCGATTGCTGAAGGATTCGGGTTGCGTCGTCACAAAAGGAATGATGCATACCACCGCGAAGGCACTGAAGATAAGGAAAGGAGCCAGCACGCGGCGGAGCCATGGAGCCGAAAGTCGGACGATGGTGTACGTGAGCAGTCCAATTCCCGCAGCGATCATGGCCCCACGAGACGCCGACCAGACGATGGCCAGCGACGCCAATCCGACAAGGACAACCCGGTGCCAGGTGCGAACAACCAGAAAGACGGTTGGCAGGCCAAGGGCCAGGAACTGCCCCAAACTATTACCTTGGGTGAAGATACCAACCAGGATGCCACCAGGGACAATCTGTTTCTCGGTCGCGATGACCTCCCCCGCGGCCGTGCGATAGATAGCCTTCTCCGGAAGAATCAGTGCGATCGCAACCGAAATGAGTGCGGTGAGACCAACCAGGTAGCCCAGCGCTTGCAGGTCCCCTATTCGCGGGCGCAACAACCAGAGGGCGACAACGACGAGGATATACACGACCCCCTCGTCGGACAGTGACTTCGGCACGTAGATGTCGCGAACCGCAATGTAGACCCAAGGCACGACCATCACAATGAGGCGGGTGATCGCCGAAGTGTTCAGATCATTGATGTATCCGATGACTATCAACCCACAGACGGCAATCACGCCGATGTAGAGTCCGTAATCGGCGAGTGCGGCGAGCCGGCTGTACGGGGCATTTTCGACACCGACTGCGTAGCGGTACTTCGGGGCGAGCAGAGTCTGCAGAATCTTGGGAATGCAAATCCACGCCCAGACCACTCCGATCAAGGCGATCGTCCAGAAGCTCCGAACCCTCCGGGCGTGGGCGGAAGCCTGTCTTGCTGCGTACGTGACCACGCCGCCTCCCGCCGATGACTGCCAGGCGCGATTGTAGCCACCCGGCCCGTCCGGGGCCGGGGGGGGGGGGGGGGCGGCCCCCCGGGGGGGCGGAGGGCGCCCCCCCCGC
>NZ_JBMDXT010000189.1:0-2283 GCF_048594475.1 Nakamurella sp.
GGCCGGGCCGCGGGCCAGGTCGACGTCCCGGCGGGCCGCGGGCCGCCGGGGGCGGGCGTGCGGGGGCCCGCGGACCACCACGGCGGCGCGCAGCAACACCGCCGACGCGCTGCCGTCGGCCCCGCTGACCACGTTCGCGCACCAGTGCATCCCGTACACGAAGTACACGTAGAGGTGGCCGGGCGGGCCGTACATGATCTCCGAGCGGGCCGTGCGCCGGTAGGCGTGCGAGGCCGGGTCCAAGGGCCCGGCGTACGCCTCCACCTCGGTCAGCCGGACGGCGATCGGACCGTCCGGGGTGTGGCGGACGACCACCCGGCCGAGCAGGTCAGGGGCGACCGTCAGGACGTCCCGGGCGAAGAAGCCGCGGCGCAGCACGCGCCCCAGCCCCGTCCCGCCGGTCAGGCGTCCAGCCACGCCCGGTCGGCGGCGATCGTCGCGCGCAGGGCGACGATCTGCTCGGCCACCCGGACCGGCGCCGTCCCGCCGACCGCGTCGCGGGAGGCCAGCGATCCGGTCACGGTGAGCACCTCGCGCACCTCCGGGGTGAGCGCCGGGTCGATCCCGGCGAGCTCGTCGTCGGTGAGGTCGACCAGGTCCTTGTCCCCCGCCTCGGCGACGGCCACGCACCGGCCGGCCGCCTCGTGGGCCACCCGGAACGGAACCCCCTGCCGCACCAGCCACTCGGCCACGTC
This sequence comes from Nakamurella sp., assembly GCF_048594475.1. NCBI lineage: Bacteria > Bacillati > Actinomycetota > Actinomycetes > Nakamurellales > Nakamurellaceae > Nakamurella > Nakamurella sp. Next base: position 696 of record NZ_JBMDXT010000189.1, read on the forward strand.
GGTGGCGAGCGAGAAGCCGGCGGGGGCCATCGCGGCCATCCGCTCGGGCCGGAACTCCAGCGTGGCCGTCATGCCGACCACGGCCGGGAGCAGCAGCTCGAGCTGGTCGACCGAGTCGATCAGCGGCTCCTTGTCCTCCTGCAGGTCCCGGTTGTAGGCCAGCGGCAGCGCCTTGAGCGTGGCCAGCAGCCCGGTGAGGTTGCCGATCAGCCGGCCGGCCTTGCCGCGGGCCAGCTCGGCGATGTCGGGATTCTTCTTCTGCGGCATGATCGACGACCCGGTCGCGAAGGCGTCGTGCAGCCGGGCGTAGCCGAACTCGGCGGTGGTGAACACGATGACCTCCTCGGCCCACCGCGAGACGTTCACCGCGACGGTCGCCAGCACGAACGCCAGTTCGGAGGCGAAGTCGCGGGCCGATGTGGCGTCGATGGAGTTCGCGGCCGGGGCGTCGAAGCCCAGGTCGGCGGCGATCGCGGCCGGGTCCAGGCCCAACGACGACCCGGCCAGCGCCCCGGAGCCGTAGGGCGACACCGCGGCCCGCCGGTCCCAGTCGCGGATCCGGTCGACGTCCCGGGCCAGCGCCTGGGCATGCGCGGCCAGGTGGTGGGCCAGCAGCACCGGTTGGGCGTGCTGGAAGTGGGTCCGGCCCGGCATGGCCGCGCCCGGGTGGGCGTCGGCCTGGTCCAGCAGGGCCTGCTGCAGGTCGGTGACCAGCCGGCCGATCCGCCGGGCGTGGTCGCGCAGGTACATCCGGTAGAGCGTGGCGACCTGGTCGTTGCGGGAGCGGCCGGCCCGTAGCTTGCCGCCCAGGTCGCGGCCGGCCCGGTCCAGCAGGCCGCGTTCCAGCGCGGTGTGCACGTCCTCGTCGGCCGGCTCGGGCCGGAACGCCCCGGCGGCCACGTCGGCGGCCAGCTCGTCGAGGGCGGCCAGCATGCCGGACAGCTCGTCCTCGGACAGCAGCCCGGCCCGGTGCAGCACCCGGGCGTGGGCCTTCGACCCGGCGATGTCGTAGGGCGCCAGCACCCAGTCGAAGTGCGTGCTCAGGCTCAGCGCGGCCATCTCCGCGGACGGGCCGGAGGCGAACCGGCCGCCCCACAGGCCGCCCGACGACGCGCCCGACCCGGCGCCGGTCATCGCACCGCCCCGCGGCGCCGACTCGCCGCAAACGCACCGTCCGCGGCCCCGCGACCACGCGTCTGTGGCGAGTCGGCGGGCGTGGAGGTGCGGCGTGCGGTGGCGCGGGCGAAGGTGCGATCGAGCGTGGATCCGCTGGGGTGAGGGCGCATGTCAGTCGGTCCCGGCGTCCATGGCCGCGCTGTCGCTGGCCTGCTCGATCGCCTGGGTCTGCTCCGGGTGCTCGTCGGCCGCGGCGGGCAGGCTGGCGATCGCCCCGGCCTGCCCCGGCCGCAGGGTGCCGACGAGCGTCTGCTCGGTGTCCAGCTGGCCCAGGCCGGCGTAGAGCTCGAGCTTGGAGCGGGTGTCGGCGATGTCCAGGTTGCGCATGGTCAGCTGGCCGATCCGGTCGGCCGGGCCGAACGCCGCCTCGGACACCCGCTCCATGGAGAGCTTGTCCGGGTGGTAGGACAGC
>NZ_JBMDXT010000019.1:0-3460 GCF_048594475.1 Nakamurella sp.
GCAAGGAGCGCGCATGACGCAGACCAGCACCCCGACCCAGGCCTCGAGCGCCCGCCGGCGCCCGCACGTGGTGGTCCTGGGTGGCGGATTCGGCGGGCTGACCGCGGTCAAGGCGCTGGCCAAGGCCGACGTCGACATCACGCTGATCGACCGGCACACCTACAACGCCTTCCAGCCGCTGCTCTACCAGGTCGCCACCGCCGGCCTCAACCCCGGCGACGTGACCTTCTTCCTGCGGGCCACCCGGATGGCCCAGAAGAACGTGAGCTTCCGGCAGGGCGAGGTCAAGGGCCTGGATCCGGCCGGGCAGGTCATCACGTTCACCGACGACACCACGATCCACTTCGACTACCTGGTGATCGCCACCGGGGCGACGACCAACTACTTCGGCACCAAGGGCGCGGCCGAGAACTCGCTGGCCATCTACACCCGGGCCCAGGCGCTGCGGCTGCGGGACAAGATCTTCACCAACCTCGAGCACGCCGCGGCCGCGCAGACGGCGGAGGATCTGGCGATCGTCGTGGTCGGCGCCGGGCCGACCGGCGTCGAGATGGCCGGGGCGCTGGCCGAGTTGCGCAACGACGCGATGGCCACCGTCTACCCGGAACTGGACCCGCGGCGCACCCACATCGTGCTGGTCGAGATGGCCGACAAGGTGCTGGCCCCGTTCGCGCCGTCGCTGCGCGAGTTCGCCGCCCGGGCCCTGCGCGAGCGCGGGGTGGAGCTGCGGCTCAACACCTCGGTCGCCGAGGTCCGCCCGGACGGCGTGGTGCTCGGCGGCGGCGAGTTCCTCAAGGCCGGCGTGGTCGTGTGGGCCACCGGGGTCACCGTGCCGCAGATCGTCGGCGAGTGGGGGCTGCCGCAGGGCCGCGGCGGCCGGATCACCGTGGACAAGGACCTGCGGGTGACCGGATCCCGGACCATCTTCGCGGTCGGCGACGTCGCGCTGCTGCCGGATCCGCTGCCGCAGTTGGCCCAGCCGGCGCTGCAGGGCGGCCGGCACGCCGGACGGCAGATCGCCGCGTTGATCGCCGGCCGGCCCACCCACCCGTTCCACTACCACGACAAGGGCACGATGGCCACGGTCGGCCGGCGGGCCGCGGTGGCCGACATCCAGCTCGTGCGCGGGCGGTCGGTCCGGCTCAACGGAACCCTGGCCTGGTTCGCCTGGCTCTTCGTCCACATCGTCATGCTGCTGGGCAACCGCAACCGGCTGGCCACCTTCGTCAACCTGACGACCAAGTACCTGGCGCCGTCCCGCCGGACCAACCCGATCGTGGGCGATGTGCCGGTGTTCGAGCACCCCGGGCGAAGTTGATCCGTCAACATCCGGCCGCTTTCTGAGTAGGCTGGAGGGCATGACGACGTCCCCGCGGTGGCTCACCGAGCCCGAGCAGCGGGCCTGGCGCGCGCTGCAGCAGTTCGGTGCACCGCTCGCGGCGGCCCTGAACCGGCAACTGCTGGCGGAGTCGGCGCTGTCCTCGGCCGACTACCAGGTGCTGGTCGTGCTGACCGAGACCGAGGGGGGCGTGCTGCGGGCCGGCGAGCTCGGCCGGGAGACCGGGTGGGAGAAGAGCCGGCTCTCGCACCATCTCAAACGGATGGAGGCGCGGGGGCTGGTCCGCCGCGACGAGTGCCTGACCGACGGCCGGGGGCTGCTGGTGCGGATCACCCCCGCGGGGCGGCAGGCGATCGCCGAGGCCGCCCCCGGGCACGTGGCCGCGGTCCGCGACCTGGTGATCGACGCGTTGACCCCGGAGCAATTGCGGGTACTGGCGGAGGCAGGAGAAGCGGTCGGCGCCCGGCTCACCGCCGTGAACTGCGGAGCCGCCGACGCCGAGGCGGCGGACGAGGGGAACAATGTCTCAACCTCATGTCGAGAGTGAGGGTTCGGCCGCGCCGGCGGGTCACGCCCTGACCGCCCCGGCCGCCGATCCGGTGTCCGGTCCCGACGCCGCGCGGCGGACGGATGCGGTCGCCGCCCCCGGCGCGGTCGTCGACCGGACGGGGGACCGGACGGCCCACGACGCGGTCGACGGGCCGGGGTCGAATCCGGCGGTCCCGCAGGCTGTGTCGAATCCGGGGGTGTCGGATCCGGGGGTGTCGAATCCGGCGGTGTCGGATCAAGGGGTGCCGGATCCGGGGGCGCCGTCCCGCACCCGCCGGGTGATGGCGGCGGCCGCCAGCGGTCGGGACAAGGCGATCCGCCAGTTCGTGGCCCTGCTGGTCCCGGTGATCCGGGCGACCCGCTACCCGCTCCTGGCCGTGGTTCTCGTCCCGGTGGTGCCCGCGGTGCTGGTCATCGTGATCGCGCTGGCCCGCCCGGGTCCGGACGATTGGTTCTGGGTCGTGCTGGCCGCGTTCGGGCTGGGCCTGGGCGGCTGGTTGGCTCTGCGCCGTCGTCAGCTGCTGGCCGTCGCGGCCGACCCCGAGGTTCTGACCACCGCGTTGACCTCGATGGTCACCGGTCGCGAGCTGTGGTCCCAACTGATCGACAACCTGTCCGCCGGCAAGGTCGGCGCCGCGGTGGTTCGCCGGTCGCGTCCGCTGCGGCTGCTCGGCGGCCTGTGGCGCGGCGTCCGGGCGGCCGGGGTGGTCGCCGAGTTCGCGGCCAGCGACGAGCTGGCCCCGCTGACCCCGTTGCGGCTGCGCGGCATCTGGTTCCTGGTGCTGTCCTGCCTGCTGGCCGGCGCCGTGCTCGGTGTCGCGGTGCTGGTCGCCGCCCTGCTGTTCCTGCTCGGCGCATGAGCCGGGCGGGCCGAACGGGCCGGGACGGCCGGCCGGATACGGTGAGGACATGATCGACGAGACCCAGCCTGGATATGACGTGACCGAGGGCGTCTCCGAGCAGCTGACGGTCAGCGACACGCTGTCCGACGACCGCCTGGACGACTTCCTGGACGAGGGCTACAACCCGCCGGACCGCGAGCCGTCGGTGCAGGTGCCCACCGAGTCCGAGGAGGAGCGCGGGCTGAGCCTGTCCGAGCTGCTGTCCGCCGAGACTCCCGAGGTGTGGGACGAGGACGAGAGCAACCTCTACGACGAGTCGGGCGACGAGGTCGGCGGGACGCGGGCCGGCCGGCTGGTCGGTGACGGGTCGGACGCGTACGGCGACACCCGCAACGACGTGTTGGCCGACGACGTCGGCGTCGACGGTGCCGCGGCCAGCGCCGAGGAGGCCGCGGTGCACATCATCGACGAGTACGACCAGCGCTGACGGCCGGCCGCGCCCGGGTCCGACCGATGCCGTTCCGAGGTCGGGCGGCCCGTCATCGAGCGGGCTTTCGCGGTCGGCGGAAAACCGTTGCGCGGGCCGGGACACGGACGTAGGTTCGCGGTACACGAGGAAGGAGGTGGTCCTGAGTTGAGTATTTCTCGGACACGTGAGGTGGCTGGCCGCTAGGCCGCACCGACCGAAAGGACCCTCCAGTCCTCGACGAGGAGCTGCGGTCCAGCAATC
>NZ_JBMDXT010000190.1:0-2510 GCF_048594475.1 Nakamurella sp.
TCGCTCTTGGCCACCGCCTTCCGGATCGCGGCGGCCACGGGCAGCTTGTGGGTGCCGTCGCCCAGAGCCATGAAGGCACCGGTGAACGGCACGCCGTCGACGGTGCCCGCGACCTTGACCAGACCGCGGGTGCCGAAGATCCGCCGAGTCCGGCAGCTGGACGCAGGTCCACGTGTCGTCCGGTCGCACCTTGCCGAGTCGGGCGGTGAACCGGATGTCGAGCGGTCCGGGGTCTGCCATGGCGCTGGTCCCTCTCTGCTGCGGCCGCACGGGTGAGCGGGTCGCTCGCACCGTACGCGGGGCGGGGGTGCCCTGCCTGTCGGAGGGGACGACTCCGTCCGGGCCGCGCACTCATCGGTCGGGCTGCCGCCGCGTCCGGTCCGCGGATCCGCAGCCGTTGTGGAACCGTCCGGCGCGACGCAGGATGGGCGCATGACGCAGACGGCGCCCCGCGCCGAATCACCCCCCGCCGCCGGTCCCGGGCCGCGGGCCTTCCCGACCGGCCGGTGGGCCGAGGTGTGCGGGGTGGTCGGCGGTCTGGCCGGCATGGCCGCCGCCGACCTGCTCGCCTGGGCCCTCGCGCCGGGCGGCGCCCCGGTGCCGGCCGTGGGCTCCATGATCATCGACCTGCTGCCGGCGGGTCTGGTGAACTGGGGCAAGGAGACGCTCGGCACGGCCGACAAGCCGATCCTCCTGGTGATCATCGTGCTGGGCGTGCTGGCCCTCTGCGGTCTCGCCGGCCGGCTCGAGCAGCGCCGACCGTACGGCGGCGGGCTGGTGTTCGCCGGCGTCGCCGCGATCGGGTTGGTCGCCGTGCTCACCAGCGGCCAGTCCTCGCTCCGCGCCATCGTGCCCACCGTGGGTGGCCTGCTGGCCGGCTACCTGCTGCTCCGTGCCCTGATGCTGCGTCGGGAGCGCTGGTCCCATGCCGCCGCCGGCCCGGACCCGGACGCCGCCCGGATGGCCCGCCGCACGTTCCTGCTCTGGACCGGCGTCGTCGCAGGTGCCGCAGCCGTCGGCGCGGTGGCCGGCCGGATGCTCGTGGCCACCGCCGGGGCCGTCGAGGAAGCACGCTCTCGCTTCCGGCTGCCGACCCCCGCCCGCCGCGACCCGATCCCCGAGGGGGTCGACTTCGGTGCCGAGGGCCTGTCGCCGTACGTCACCCCGAACAACGACTTCTACCGCATCGACACCGCTCTGCAGGTACCGATCCTCAACGCCGACGACTGGTCGCTGACCATCACCGGCATGGTGGACCGGGAGGTCACCATGAGCTTCGCCGACCTGATCGCCAAGCCCCTGGTCGAGCACGTGGCCACGTTGACCTGCGTCTCCAACGAGGTCGGCGGCGACCTGATCGGCAACGCCGTCTGGCTGGGTCTGCCGATCCGGCAGCTGCTGGCCGAGGCCGGACCGCAGTCCGGGGCCGACATGGTCTTGTCGACCAGCGAGGACGGCTGGACGGCCGGCACCCCGCTGTCCGCGTTGACCGACCCGGACCGACTGGCCCTGCTGGCGGTTGGGATGAACGGGGAGGCGCTGCCGATCGAGCACGGCTACCCGGTCCGGATGGTCGTCCCCGGCCTGTACGGCTACGTCTCGGCCACCAAGTGGGTGCGCGAGCTCAAGGTGACCACGTTCGCCGCCGACCAGGGCTACTGGACCCCGCTCGGCTGGTCGGCCCAGGGTCCGATCAAGACCGGGTCGCGGATCGACGTGCCCCGCAAGCGCTCCGCCGCGGCCGGCTCGGTGGTCGTGGCCGGGGTGGCCTGGGACCAGCACACCGGCATCGCCAAGGTCGAGGTCGGCATCGACGGCGACTGGCGGGAGGCAGAGCTGGCCGAGGTCACCGGACCCGACACCTGGCGGCAGTGGCGCTACCGCTGGGACGCTACGCCGGGCAGCCACCAGGTCGCCGTCCGGGCGACCAACGTCGACGGGTCGACGCAGACCGCCGATCTCGCCGCGCCGGCGCCGGACGGGGCGACCGGCTGGCACACCATCACCGTCGACATCACCTGAGTCGCGTCCGCCGCCGTCCGAGGTCCCCTCGCTCGTCGGCGGCCGGGCTCAGCCGGCCGCCAGGATGGGCTTCACCCCCCGGCCGAGGAACTCGACCAGACCGAGCAGATCGGGCTCGTCCCGGGTCGGCTGCACCGCGATGGTGGTCACGCCCAGACCCGCGAGGCGGCGGAAGTCGGCCGCCACCTGCTCCGCGTCGCCGGCGGACCCGATGCCGGGGTCGGGCTCCTTGCCCCAGAACGGGATCTCCGCGTCGACCCGCTGCCGCGCGCCCGGGCCGGTCGCCGTGAGCGGGGCGCAGACCATCGGCAGGGCCGGTGCGTCCGGAGCCTGTCGCTGCCGGGCGGCCGTGGCGATCGCGTACGCCGTGGCGATCTCGGCGTCGGTGCGGGCGGCGCTGAGCAGGTAGACGTCGGCCAGCACACCGGCCAGGGCGACCGACTTGGGCCCGTCTCCGCCGATGCCGAGCGCCGGTGGGTCGGCGGGCG
>NZ_JBMDXT010000191.1:0-8016 GCF_048594475.1 Nakamurella sp.
GGGGCGGTCTTTTCCGTACATGACACGGCCTTGTAAAAATGTTGCCGGGTCGAACCTCACGTATACACGCCCCGGCCGCCGTCGGCGCCACCCCGGGGTGCAGGGCGAGGGGCCGGCCCTCGACGCCATGCTACCCGCAAAGTTACCCGCGGGTAACTTAGGCCGGGCCGGCCTGCCGGATGGCCGCGCGCAGCACCGGGGTGGTCAGCTCGATCTGCCAGGGTCGCGCCCCCCGGTCGGCGAGCACCTGGGCCAGGGCGGCGTCCAGCCCGGCCCCGTCGCCGTCGGGCGGGGTCCACAGCACCCGGCGCACCAGGTCCGGCGACATCAGGTTCTCGACCGGGGTCTGCACGCGCTCGGACAGCTCGGCCAGGCCGGCCTTGGCCGACTGCAGCCGGGCGGCCGCCGCCGGGTCCTTGGACGCCCACTTGGCCGGGGCGGGCGGGCCGTCCCCGGCGAACCGCGACGGCGGCAGCTCCTCGACCGGGAGGGCCAGGGCGCGGGTGACCGCGGCCAGCCAGGTGTCGGCGTTGCGCCGCTGCATCCGGCCGGAGAACACCGGCAGCGCGATCAGCGCGCCGATGGTGGTCGGCCGGGCCGCGGCCGCGGCGATGATCGCCGAATCCGGCAGCACCCGGTGCGGCGCGACGTCGCGGCGCCGGGCCAGCCCGTCCCGGGCCAGCCAGAGTTCGCGGACCACGGCCAGCGCGCGCCGGTCGGTGATCTTGTGCACGCCCGACGTGCGGCGCCAGGGATCGGGACGCGGGGCGGGCGGGGGCGCCGCGACCAGGGCGGCGAACTCCTGATGGGCCCACTCGAGCTTGCCCTGGCGGATCAGCTCGGCCTCCATCGCGTCGCGCAGCTCGACCAGCACCTCGACGTCCAGCGCGGCGTAGACCAGCCAGTCGTGCGGCAGCGGCCGGGTCGACCAGTCGGCCGCCCCGTGCCCCTTGCGCAGCTGCAGCCCGAGCATCCGCTCGACCAGCGGGGCTAGGCCGACCCGGGGGAAGCCGGCCAGCCGGCCGGCGAGTTCGGTGTCGAACAGCGTCCGCGGCCGGATGCCCGCCTCGGCCAGGCAGGGCAGATCCTGGGTGGCCGCGTGCAGCACCCATTCGCTGCGGGCCAGCGGCTGGTCCAGCACCTGCAGGTCGCCCAGGGCGATCGGGTCCAGCAGGGCGGTGCCGGTGTCCCGGCGGCGCAGCTGGACCAGGTAGGCCCGGCCGCCGTACCGGAAGCCGGACGCCCGCTCGGCGTCGATGGCCACCGGCTCGGCCGGACCGTCGGCGAGCCGGCGGGCCCAGCCGAGCAACTCGCCCAGGCCGGTGACCGGGGCGACGACGGGATCGGAGGGTACGAGCAGCGGGACGGCGGTCGACTCCGGCGGGAGCGCCGGGTCGGGCGCCGTAGAGGTCCCCGCCGACGTCGACCCCGGCGCGCCGGCGACGCCGTCGCCGTCAACGTCCGTGGTGGGGGCCATCAGCGGAATTTACCGCGCCGGTGCGGCAGGGACGGGACAACGGTCCGGTTCGCGCTCAGGCGATGACCCCGGCGCGCATCGCGAGAGCGACCATGTGCGCGCGGTCGCCGGTGCCCAGCTTGCGCCCGATCCGGGCGAGGTGGCTCTTGACGGTGAGCGCGGAGAGGGACAGCTGGTCGCCGATCCACTTGTTGGAACGACCGTCGGCGACGAGCCGGATGACCTCGATCTCGCGGCTGGACAGGTCGTGGATGGTGGCCGGGATGGCGGCCGCCGCCGGGTTGGCCCGCCGGCCGATGAGCACGCCGCTGACGCCGGATCCGACCGCGTCGATGACCGGGCCGATGTCGGCCGTCGGGGCGAGCGCGATGGTGCGGGACCAGCCCGCGTCCCGCAGGGCCTGCACGAGCCGGACCGCCTCCGCGCCCAGCTGCAGGCTCACCAGGGCGAGCTCGCCGACGATCTGGCGCTGCACGATCTCCTCGGCCGCGGCGGCCGACGAGGCCTCGACGACCCGCCCGATGCCCACCTCGACCAGGCTCGCCTTCAACGGTTCGCGGGTCGCCCGATCGGGGTCCACCAACAACACGGTCGAGGACCGCAGCCCCGCCCGCGGCGCCTGCACCGCCGGGGTGCGCTGGGTCGGCAGCAGGATGCCCTGCTCGACCTGCGTACTTCGTTCCATGGCCCCCGCCCCCGTCGTTCCTGGCCCATGGGCCACCGAAAAACTGCTCACCGGACTTCCTCCCCACCCGGTCACGCAAACGTGCGTGACGTGCCAATTGTCCGGGTTGATCGGCCTACCGTCGAGTTAGAAGATCGACTCGGCCCTGACGTGCTTCGTCGGTCTGTTGTCACCCATAGTGTTGACCCTTCCGCCGTCCGTGGTCAAGCACCCGTAACGAGTAGCGACTACGAATCGTATCGGCTTGTTCGCGCAGCGAAAGCATCAGCCCGCTGGAGCAGCGTCACGCCTTCGGGCGGAAGGCCCGCAGCCGCCGCCAGGAACCCGGCGAACGCCTGTAGATGGACGTCGGTGTGCTCATCTGCCGTCCAGGATGCCCGGAGTTCGAGGTCATCCGCGCGCTGAGGCCCGGCAATGTCACCGAATCGGGTGGAACTCGTGGCCGTGACGGTGCCGCCGAGCGCGCTGAATCCGGCCCCGCTGGCCTCGAGGGACTCGGTCAACCAGCTCCAGGCGACCTCCGGCAACAGCGGATCCTGGGCGATCTCGGTGTCCAGCTCACATGTGGCGAACGCCACTATTCGTAGTTCCCCGCCCCAGGCCGGTACCCCGTCCGGGTCGAACAGCAGGACCAGTCGGCCGGACGCGGTCTCCTCCTCCGCGCCCACCGGGTACACCGCCACGGACACGGCGTGGCTGTAGGGCGCCAGGCGGGCCGGCGCCGGCAGCGGACCGACCTCGATCTCCCGGCGCAACCGGGCAAGCCCGAGCCGGGACACCGCCCCGCGGAAGGCGGCCGGTCCCGCCGCCGTCATGGACCCCGTCATGCCCGCGACCATACGACCGGGCACCGACAGTGCCCCGAAACCACGCCGGGATCGGCCCGCGGCGGGCGGCGTCGGGCCCGGCTCGGACGGGTCCGCCGGGCCGTTCGGGATCCGGGAGGCGGCCGTCAGGGAGGACAGAGCGTGCCGACGGCCGGCAGCTGACCCTGGAGCAGGTAGCCGTCCACCGCCGCACTCACGCAGGGGCTGGCCGGGTAGCTGCCGTGCCGGCCGGACTGCCAGCTCAGCAGCGTCGAGGAGGCGAGCTGACCGGCCAGCCCGCGCACCGCCTCGTAGGGCGCGACCGGATCGTTCACGGCGCCGACCACCAGGATCGGCGCGGCCCCGGTCGCCTTGACCGCGCCGAGCGCGTTTTCCGGCGCCGGCCACGACCCGCACAGCGCGGCCAGGCCGACGGTGTACGGGCCGAAGAGCGGGGCCGCCGACCGGGCCGGGCCGATCGCGGCGTCCAGCGTGTTCCCGGTGAGCCGGACCGCGCTGTCGTTGCAGGTGTAGATCAGTGTCGGGTCGAACCAGCCGTCGGTCTGCCGGGTGCCGGCATCCTCGCCGAGCGACTCCCGCAGCAACCCGACCAGCGAGCCGGTGCTGCCCTGACCGGCCGCGGCCAGCGCCGCGGCCAGCTGCGGCCAGCCGTCGGGGTCGCCCAGCCGCAGCAGCAGCGTCATCAGCACCGTGCCGCCGGTCACCCGGCCGTTGCCGGGCGCGGTGCCGGCGTCGAGCCCGGCGACGAGCTGTTCGACGGCGGCCCGGGGGTCGGCCCCCAGGGGGCAGCCGCCGGTGAAGCCCGGGCAGGCGGCGGCGAAGCGGTCCAGGGCCTGTTCGGCCGCCGTGGCGACCGCGGTGGCCCGGGCGTCCGGGGGGTCCAGCGGGTTGGCCGGCGCGTCCAGCACCGCGGCCTGCACGCGGGCCGGATACCGGTCGGCGTAGACCGCGCCGAGGGTCGCGCCGAACCCGCGGCCCAGCAGGGTGAGCCGGTCGGTGCCCAGTGCCGCCCGCAGGTGGTCCAGGTCGTCGGCCGCCTCGGTGCTGTTGACCAGCGGCAGGTCCGGGCCGCCGGCGTCGGTGCACTCGAAGGTGATGGAACGGGTCACGTCGGCCAGCGCCTGCGCCGCGGCCGCCGGCTCCGGGTCGGCGCCCAGGGTCGTCACCCCGGTCAGGTCCGGGCCCGTCACGCAGGCGATCGGGTCGGCGTCGCCGGTGCCGGCGAGGTCGACGGTCACCACGGCGAAGTGCTGGCGCACGGCGGCGGACAGGCCGCCGGCGACCGCGGCGACGTCGCTGCGCCCCTGGTCGCCGGGGGTGTTCGGCAGGACGACCAGCACCGGCGCGTCCGGCGCGACGCCGGCCGCCCGGGCCCGGGCGACCTCGATGCTGCGCCGGCCCACCCCGCCGACGGCCGCGCCCTCCGTGACGACCGTGGCGCAGTCGACCTCGAACTCCTGGCCGGTGGCCGGGTCGGTGTCGGCGACGTCCGCGCAGCGTTCCCAGCGGATCGGCTGCGCGCGCTGGCCCGGCCCGCCGGGGCCGACCGCGCTGCTCTGCGGCGGGGCCTGGGTGGTCGCGGCCGGGCCGGAACCGTCGACGGCGAGATCGGGCCGCTGCGACGGGCCCAGGGTGCAGCCGGCGAGCAGGGCCAGCGCGGCCGGCAGCGCCAGCGCTCCCGCGGCGCGCCGGCGGGCCGGTCCGATCCTCACCGCCCGGTCCGCCGGTAGCGGGCGAACAGGTGGGCGCCGTCGACCCCGATGGTCACCGGGGTCCAGTGGGCCGGGGAGGCCAGCTCGGTGGGCAGCAGGCGGGTCGCCGCCGACCCCAGCAGCATCGGGGCGATCGTCAGGCAGCACTCGTCCAGCAGATCCTGGTCGACGAGACGGCCGAGCAGATCCGGCCCGCCCTCGCAGTGGATCCGGCGGAACCCACGCTCGGCCAGGCCGCGGATCGCGGCGGCCAGGTCCACCGACTCCTCGCCGGCGAGCACGGCCGTCGCGGTGTCCGGCACCCGGTCCGCCGCCACCCGCGGGGTGACGACGATCGGGGCGGTCTCGAACGCCGTGAACAGTGGCAGGCCGGGGTCCAGGCCCCGGCCGGTCACGACCGCGATCGGGGGCGGGGCGGCCGGCCGGCCCCACCGGACGCGGCGGGCCCGGCGGGCGTCGTCCAGCTCGACGCCGGCGTACCCCTCGGCGCGGACCGTGCCCGAGCCGACCAGGATGACGTCGGCCAGGTCCCGCAGGACGGCGAACAGCCGCTGGTCGGCCTCGTTGCCCAGCCCGCCGGAGCGGCCGTCCAGGGCCGCGCCCCCGTCCAGGCTGGTGACCATGTTCGCGCGGACCGTGGGCCCGGGGGAGTCGGGCCAGGCGTACAACGCGGCGAGTTCGTCGTCGGTCCGGTCGCCCAGCTCGGGGCCGGCCGGCCGGCCCCGCCCGGCGGGTGTGTCTGCACGCACATCTCATCCGTACCAGACGCCGCGTGCGGTCCCGATACGCTGCACCGTCATGCCCATCGAACTGGTCGACCGTGACCCCGTGGTGGATGCGGACGAGCTGATCGACGGGCTGGTGCCGCCGCCCCGCTTCCGCGACGTGCGGTTCGCCACCTACCGGCCCGCGCCCGACGAGCCCAGCCAGCAGGCCGCCGTGGACGCGCTGTCCGCGTTCGCCGAGCAGGTCGGGACGCCGGTGAAGAAGGGCCTGTTCCGCCGGTCCGCGCCGGCCGCTGCGGGGGCGTTCTACCTCGACGGCGGGTTCGGCGTCGGCAAGACCCACTTGCTGGCCTCGGTCTGGCACGCCGTCCCCGGCCCCAAGGCGTACGGCACCTTCGTCGAGTACACCCACCTGGTCGGTGCGCTCGGGTACGCCGAGACCGTGCGGCGGCTGTCCGGGCACAAGCTCGTCGCGGTCGACGAGTTCGAGCTGGACGACCCCGGCGACACCATGCTCATGACCCGGCTGCTCGGGCAGCTGTCCGACGCGGGCGTGTCCCTGGTGGCGACCTCGAACACGCTGCCGGACAAGCTGGGCGAGGGCCGGTTCGCGGCGGAGGACTTCCGGCGGGAGATCCACGCCCTGGCGGCCCGGTTCCGCACCCTGCGGGTGGACGGCCCCGACTACCGCCACTCCGGGCTCGCCCCGGCGCCGCCGCCGCTGCCCGAGGCCGACCTGGTCGCCGCCGCACAGGCGCCCGGCGCCAGCCTGGACTCGTTCGCCGCGCTGACCGACCGGCTCAGCGCCCTGCACCCGTCCCGCTACGGCCGGCTGCTCGACGGCGTCGAGTCGGTCCAGCTCGCCGGGGTGGCCCCGCTGGAACACCAGTCGGCCGCGCTGCGCTGGGTCGTGCTGATCGACCGCCTCTACGACCGTTCCATCCCCGTCCGGGCCTCCGGCGCCCCGCTCGACGAGATCTTCACCCCGGAGATGCTCAGCGGCGGGTACCGCAAGAAGTACAAGCGGGCCACGTCCCGCATCCTGGCCCTGGCCCGCGACGCCGCGGCCTGACCCCGCCTGACCCCGCCCCGCCCCGCACGCCCGCCCGCCCCGCCCCGCCCCGCCCGCGAGTGTGCAGAAAGTGCCCCTTCGACGGGGTTGAAGGGGCACCTTCTGCACACTCGGCGCTTGCGGGCCGGGCGAATGTGGACAAGTCGAGGCCGGGTCACCGGGATCGGCCACGCTTGACGGGTGCCGCGCCCTCCGGACGAACTGCCGCCCGACCTCAAGGCGATCCCGTTCACCGTGGCCCAGGGTCGGGCGGTGGGCTTGAGCCCGAAGCGCATGCGCCGGCACGACCTGGAGCGACCGGTCCGCGGGGTGCGGCGGGCGGCCGGACCGGGTCAGCAGTCGGGCGGATCGGTGTGGGTCGCGGCCGACGCGGCCCTGCGCGAGCGGTGCTCGGCGCTGAAACTGGTGGTCCCGGACGGCGCGTTCTTCTCCCACCTGACGGCGGCTCGGCTCTGGCCGCTGCCACTCCCAGGATGGTCGACCGGAGACGGCCCGGTGCACGTGGCCGTGATGGAGCCGTCGATGTCGCCGCGCCTTCCGGGCGTCATCGGCCATCGGCTCAGCCACCACCTGATCTTCACCGTGTCGCGAGGCGGCTTCCGATCGGTCGACCCCGCCACCCTGTTCTGCCAACTCGCGGCCGTCCTCGCCCTGCCCGACCTGGTGGCGGTCGGCGACGCACTGATCCTGAGCCCAGGATTCCCCGAGGGGCCGGATGAGCGGCCCTACCTCGCCTTGGGCGACCTGGTGGATCGCGTCGATCGGGCATGCGGACGCGGCACGGTGAAGGCCCGGCGGGCGGTCGGCCTGATCCGTCAGGGCGCCGAGTCCCGCCCGGAGACGCTGGTCCGGCTGGCGATCGTCGAGGCCGGGCTACCCGAACCGGAGCTCAACCTCGACGTCCACGCCGCCGACGGCACCTTCATCGGGCGCGGGGACATGGTGTACCGGCGGTATCGGGTGGTCGTCGAGTACGACGGCGACCAGCACCGCACCGATACCCGGCAGTACGACCGGGACGTCGGCCGGCTCGACCTGTTCGCGGCGCACGGTTGGCGGGTGGTCCGGCTGACCGGACGGGCGTTCTTCGCGGACCGGGAGACCTGCCTGGCGCGGATCGGACAGGCCCTCGTCGCCGGCGGCTGGCGGCCCGCCCCCGTCCGCCGGGCGCGGGGCCATATGGGGCCCGTTCGGCCCCGTTGACGGGGCACTTTGTGCACACTCGCGGGGCGGGGCGGGGCGGGGCGGGGCGGGGCGGGTCAGGGCGGGTCGGGGCGGGTCGGGGCGGGTCAGGTCGGGGCGGGATGCTCCTATGGTCGTCAAGCTGCTTTGGCGGGTCGTTTTTCGGTGGACGCGGGTTTGAGGGCGAGGAAGACTTGAATCCCCCCGGCATGTCCGGAGACTCCAGAGCTTGGGAAGGTTGGAGTCATGCCGGGAGATTCAACGAGGCGGTACCCGCAGGAGCTCAAGCAGCGGGCGGTGCGGATGGTCACGGAGATCGCGGGCGAGCACGAGTCG
>NZ_JBMDXT010000192.1:0-3496 GCF_048594475.1 Nakamurella sp.
CCGCGGCCTACGAGGTGCTCTCCGACCCGGCCAAGCGGCAGGTGGTCGACCTGGGCGGCGACCCGCTCGGCGGTCAGGGCGCCGGCCCGGGCGGCCCCGGTGGCATGGGCGGCGACCCGTTCGGCGGCATGGGGCTCGGCGACATCATGGACGCGTTCTTCGGGGGCGGGGCGACCCGCTCCCGCGGCCCGCGGTCGCGGGTGCGCCAGGGTGAGGACGCGCTCATCCCGATCACCCTGACCCTGGAGGAATGCGCCACCGGGGTGGCCAAGGACCTGGCCGTGGACACCGCGACGCTGTGCACCTCGTGCCACGGTTCCGGCTGCGCCGATGGCACCCGCCCCGCCACCTGCGACATGTGCAAGGGATCCGGCGAGGTGCAGCAGATCCAGCGCTCGCTGCTGGGCCAGGTGGTCACCGCCCGGCCGTGCCCGGTCTGCCGCGGCTTCGGCGAGGTCATCCCCGAGCCCTGCCGCCAGTGCAACGGCGAGGGCCGGGTCCGCAGCCGCCGCACCGTGCGGGCCAACATCCCGGCCGGCGTCGGCGACGGGATCCGGGTCCGGCTGGCCGGTCAGGGCGAGGTCGGCCCGGGCGGCGGCGCCCCCGGCGACCTGTACGTCGAGGTCCAGGAGCAGCCGCACGAGCGGTTCCAGCGGGACGGCATCGACCTGCACTGCACCGTGCACGTGCCGATGACCGCCGCCGCCCTCGGCACCTCCATGGGCCTGCAGACCCTGCACGGCGTGGAGGACCTGGACATCCAGCCGGGCACCCAGTCGGCGACCGTCATCACCCTGCGCGGGCAGGGCATGCCCCGGCTGCGCGGCACCGGCGTGGGCAACCTGCACGTGCACATCGAGGTCGTGACGCCGACCCGGGTCGACGCCCGGCAGGCCGAGCTGCTGCGCGAGCTGGCCACGCTGCGCGGCGAGGAGCAGCCCGAGCTCGCCTCCCGCGGGCACAACGGCGGCTTCTTCTCCCGGATCCGTGACTCCTTCGTCGGGCGCTGACCTGTCCGGCGACCCACTGTCCGGCGACCCGCTGTCCGGCGACCCACTGTCCGACGACCCGCCCCCCGACGACCCGCTGCCCGGCCGCCACGGCGAACCGTTCTTCCTGGTCGACGCGCTCCCAGCGGCCGGCCGGTTCGTGCTGGACGGGCCCGAGGGCCGGCACGCCGCGACGGTCCGCCGGCTGCGGGCCGGCGAGCCGGTGGTGCTCACCGACGGGTCCGGCGCGCTCGCCCCGGCGACGGTGGCCGCCGCCGGCCGGGCCGAGCTGACCCTGGACGTCGGGGTCGTTCGGCGGCTGGCGCCGCCGGCCGTCCGGGTCACCCTGGTGCAGGCGCTGCCCAAGGGCGAGCGCGGCGAGCTGGCCGTGGAGCTCGCCACCGAGGCCGGCGTCGACGCGATCGTGCCGTGGACGGCCCAGCGGTGCGTGGCCCGGTGGCGCAGCCCCGACCAGGTCGACAAGGGGGTGCGGCGCTGGCGCGGGACCGCCCGGGAGGCGGCCAAGCAGGCCCGGCGCCCGTTCGTCCCGGCCGTCCGCGACCTGGCCACGACCGCGCAGGTGGCGGCCCTGGCCGCGGCGGCGACGACGCTGGTGCTGCACGAGTCGTCGGTCACACCGCTGGCGGCGGCCGGCCTGCCGGTCGCCGGCGACGTGGTTCTGATTGTCGGTCCCGAGGGGGGACTGACCGAGGAGGAGCTCACGGTGTTTGGCTCCGCGGGCGCCACGGTGGTGCGGCTGGGGCCGCAGGTGCTGCGCACCTCGACGGCCGGAGCGGTCGCCCTGGGCGCGCTCGGCGTGCTGACCGGACGGTGGACGTGAACGTCGACATCCGCGACTACGCCTACGGTCCGCATCCCAGCCAGCAGATGCGGCTGTTCCTGCCCAGCGGCCGGTACCTGACCGTCGTCGTCGTCATCCACGGCGGCTACTGGCGATCGATCTACGGGATGGAGCTGGCCGAGCCGCTCGGCTACGACCTGACCCGGTACGGGGTGGCCGCCGCGGTCATCGAGTACCGCCGGGTCGGCGACGGCGGCGGCTGGCCGACCACGCTGGCCGACGTCTCCCGCGCGGTCGACTCGCTGGCCGGGCCCGGGCAGGACGTCGCCGACGGCCGGCTCGCGCTGGACCGGGTGGCGGCTGTCGGGCACTCCGCCGGCGGTCACCTGGCCGCCTGGCTGGCCCATCGCGGCTCGCTGCGGGCCGGCACCGCCGGTTCCGTCGCCCCCGGGGAGGCGCACGTGCCGATCGTCGGCGCGGTCGCCCAGGCCGGCCTGCTCGACCTCGTGGGCGCCTCGGTCGAGCGGCTGGGCAACGGCGCGGTCACCGCGCTGATGGAGGGCGAGGCCCGGTCGATGCCGCAGCGCTACCACCACGCCTCGCCGCTCGCGCACGTCGGCGCCGGCGCCCGGGGGGTCGCCGGGCACGGCCACGCCGACGACACCGTCCCGCTGTCCCAGTCCGAGCGGTACGTCGAGGCCGCGCGGCGGGCCGGCGATCCGGCGTCGCTGATCGTGCTGCCCGGCACCGGCCACTTCGAGCTGATCGACGTGCGCCACCCGGCCTGGGACGTGTGCCGCAGCCAGGTGCTGCGGATGGTCTGAGCCGGGCCCCGGCCCCGGGGCTAGGCTCGTCAGCCATGCCCTACACCAGTGACGACTGCCTGTTCTGCGCGATCGTCGCGGGCGCGATCCCGGCCGACGTCGTGCACCGCGACGACCACGTGGTCGCCTTCCGCGACATCAACCCGCAGGCGCCCACCCACATCCTCGTCGTCCCGACGACGCACTACGAGAACGTCGCCGAGGTGGCCGCCGACGACCCGTCCGGGCTGGCCGCGCTGGTGCTGACCGCCCGCACCCTGGCCCAGGCCGAGGGGATCGACCGCTCCGGCTACCGGCTGGTCACCAACACCGGGGCCGACGCGGGGCAGACGGTGTTCCACACCCACCTGCACCTGCTGGGCGGCCGGCACCTGACCTGGCCGCCCGGCTGACCGGCGGGGGCCGGCCGGTCGATCGGCGCCGGACCCACCCCGTCCGGGGAAACCGGTCGCCCGGCCCCCGGCCCGCCTCGATAGAATCGACCGACGATCGAGCCCACGGTCGTCAGCCATCTCGAACAGGCGAAAGCAGGCAGTCACCAGGTGCCGGATTCTCCGTCGGCCGCGGCGCGGACCGACCTTCCCGACGCGGACCGTCCCGCCGCGCGTAGCGAATCGACCGTCGTGGTCGCCGACGAACGGCAAATGATGGGGCTCCTCGGATCCCGGGACATGCTGCTGCGGCTGCTCGAACAGGGCCTGGCCGCCGACATCCACGTGCGCGGCAACCGGATCACCCTCAAGGGGTCGGCCGGTGACGTCGCCCTGGCCGAGCGCACCCTGCAGGAGCTGCTGGCCCTGCAGGAGGCCGGGTCGGTGCTCACCCCGGACACCGTGCGGCGCACGATCGGCATGCTCGCGGCCCCGGCCGGCGCCGGCGGC
>NZ_JBMDXT010000193.1:0-6811 GCF_048594475.1 Nakamurella sp.
TTCACGCATGGTCCACCGGCCGGCCCGGGCGGTCCGCCGGTCGCCGATCCGGCCCCGGCCAGCGATCCGGCCCCGACCGCCGGCCCGCCGCTGATCGGCGACCGCGACGCCGAGCGGCACCGGCTGTCGCCGCGGGTGGTGGCCTACTGGCGCTGGCGCTGGCTGTTCAGCCTCGTCCCCTCGCTGCTGCTGCTGGCCGCGCTGGCCATCGTCATCCCGTGGGGGGCCTGGTGGCTGCGGTGGTCCCTGTTCGCCGTGCTCGCGGTGACCGGGATCGCGGCCATCGTGGTGCTGCCGCCGATCCGCTTCCGGGTCTTTTGGTACGCGATCTCCCCCACCGAGATCGACATCCAGCACGGGATCATCTTCATCAAGCGCAGCGTGATCCCGATGCACCGGGTGCAGAACCTGCGGTCGGAACGGGGCCCGATCGCCGACCACTACCGGATGGCCACCCTGCGCATCTCCACGGCCGCCGACACGCTCTCGGTGTCCGGCCTGGCGCGTGACGAGGCGGACGCGCTATGCACGCGGATCAGCCAGCTCGCCGACGTGGCCGATGACGTCTGACCGGCCCGGCCCGGCCGGCCCTGCGACCGCCCGCCCCGCCCGCGCCCGCCCCCCGGTCGTCGACCCCACCGGCGGCGAACCCGTGACCGAGCCGGCCCCCGGTGACGAGGCGGACGAGGCGGCCGGACCCACCATGGTCGAGACCGGCCGGCTGCCCAGCGCGATGGGCGTCGCGGTCCCCGACACCCGCCTGCACCCGATCTACCTGGTCACCGAGACGGCCAACACCGTCCGTCAGGCGATCCCGTTCATCATGGTCACCGTCCTGGGCGGGGCGCCCTGGCAGGTGAACGTCGCCCTGTTCGTGCTGATCATGATCGTGGCCACCGCGCAGTGGTACGTGCGCAAGTACTCGGTGATCGCCGGGGTGCTGCGGGTCCGCAGCGGGCTGATCAATCGCACCGTGCGGGTGGTGCCGATCAGCCGCATCACCGCCCTGGAGGCGCACCGCTCCCTGGTGCAGCGGCTGATCGGGGTCTGGGGGTTGAACGTCCAGTCCCCCGGCGACGGGGCCGGCGCGGTGGTCAGCCTGGCCAGCCTGTCCGGTCGCCGGTTGGACGAGCTGCGCGGAGCGCTCGAGTCCGGCCGGGCCCACCACCGCAACCCGGACGCCAAGCTGAACAGCCGGTCCAAGACGATCCGCCGCTACCTCGCCTGGCGGCACACCGAGTCGATCGACACCGGCCCGCACGTCGTCGCCGTGCTGTCCACGCCGGAGATGCTGCTGGCCACCATCACCAACAACACCATCCCGCTGCTGTTCGCCGGGGCGCTCGTGGTCTGGTTCCGGTTCTCGGCCTTCGTCCCCGAGCGCGCCGCGAACGTCATGCGCACCTCGGTGGAGCCGCGCGGGATCGTCGCCGTGCTCGTCGCGCTGGTGGTCGTGGCGATCGTCGGCGGCGTCGTGGTGGGGGCCCTGCGACTCAACCGCTTCACGCTGATCCGGGACGGCGAGGTGGTGCGCAACACCCGCGGCCTGCTGGGCAAGCAGTCGTCGACCATCCCGGTCCGGCGGATCCAGGCGGTGCGGATCGTCGAGGGGTTCACCCGCGGCCTGCTCGGCTACTGCACGTTGCAGGTCGAGGTGGCCGGGCTGGGGCGGGCCAACACCAACCAGCGCATGCTGTTCCCGTTCGTGCGGACCGACCGGGCGCCGGCCCTGATCCGCCGGGTGCTGCCCGAGCTGGCCCTGCCCGAGCAACCGCTGCGCCCGATCCCGCGCCGGGTCTGGCGCAAGTACTACGTGGTGCCGCTGAACTACGCCTACGGCTTCACCCTGCTGGCCCTGCTCCTGCCGGGCTGGTGGCGCTGCCTGGCCGCGCTGCCCATCCCGCTGGCGATGGTGCTGGGCTACTTCCGGGGCCGGGAGGCCCGGTGGGGCCTGGACGAGGAGACCGTGGTGCTGCGCTGGCGGCGGATCTTCGCCCGCAACACCGTCATCGCGCACCGGGCCGGTGTCCAGCTGACCGCCTGGACCAGCTCGCCGTTCAAGGCCAAGGCGCACGTGGCCGGGTTCGAGATGCACTTCTCCTCCGGCCGCGAGGCCAAGATCCGCTACATGGTCGACACCGACGCCCTGATGCTGCTGCACGCCGTCGGCCGGCCGGATTCGGTGCCGGTCGGACCGTTCGGGCCCGAACCGGTCGGGTCGGTCGAGTCGGACCCGGTCCGGCCGGACGCGGTCGGGTCCGGTGCGGTCGGGTCCGGCGCGGTCGAGCCGGCCCGCTGACGGCCACTGAGGGCCCCCCGGCGGCCGGAGGGCCGCCGAGGCCGGCGTTGACGCCGCGCACACGGGGCCGTTCCGTACCGTTGACCGCGATGCTCCCCTCCCGCCCGCCCCGCGCCTCCCGGCCGGCCGGCCCCCGCCGCGGCACGCCGGTGCTGCTCGCCGTCGTCGGCCTGGTGCTCGCCGGGTGCGCGGACTTCTCGGCCGAGGCGCCCACCTTCACGGTCCAGCCCTCGCTCACCGCGCGGGCCGCGGTGCCGCAGGACCCGACCCCGGGCGCGCCGCCGTCGACCTCCCCGCCGAGCGAGTCCGGGTCACCGCCCAGCAGCGGGTCGACGCCGGCCGCCGACCCGTGCGCCCCCACCGACGAGGCGGTCATCGCGACCTGCCTGGCCGCGCCGTGGGGCCTGGCTCCGCTGCCCGGCGGCGAGTCGGCCCTGGTCGGCGAGCGGACGACCGGCCGCATCCTCAAGGTGGCCAAGGGCACCGAGCCGCAGCCGGTGGCTCAGATCGACGGCGTCGACGGCACCGGCGACGGCGGGCTGCTCGGGCTGGCCCTGTCGCCGTCGTATGCCGAGGACGGGCTGCTCTACGCGTACGTGACCACCGCCGAGGACAACCGCATCATCCGGATCGCGGCCGGCGACGTGCCCAAGGCGATCTTCACCGGCATCCCCAAGGGCGCGACCCACAACGGGGGCCGCATCGCCTTCGGCACCGATCGCTCCCTGTACGTGGGCACCGGTGACACCGGCAACCCGGCGTTGGCCGCCGATCCGGCCTCGCTGGCCGGAAAGGTCCTGCGGCTGGACGAGTTCGGCAAGCCGGCCGCGACCAACCCGACGCCCGGATCGGCCGTCTACGCCACCGGGTTCACCCAACCGACCGGGCTGTGCCCGCTGTCCGACGGCACGATGGCGGCGCTGGACGACCGGTCCACCGCCGATGTCCTGCTGCCGCTGACCGCCGGAAAGAACTACGGCACCCTGGCCGAGGGCGACGCGCTGTGGACGTGGACCGCCGCCGACGGGGGCGCGGTCTCCTGCGCGGTGGCCGGCGGCGTGCTGGCCAGCACCTCGCTGGACAAGCAACAGCTGACCGGGCTCGCGCTGGCCGGCCCGCGCACCTTCACCGGCTCGCCCACCGTGCTGCTGGACAACCGCTACGGCCGGCTGCTGACCGTCGTCCCCGACAGCACCGGGCTGCTCTGGCTGACCACCTCGAACAAGGACGGGCTGGGCCAGCCGGTGCCCAGCGACGACCGGGTGATCGTGGTGCCCTCCGACGGCGGCGGCGAGGGCGGGCTCGACTGAGCCGGCCCGTCCCCGGCCGATCGTGACCGGCCGGGGGTCACCGCTCGGGCCTCACCGCTCGGGCGTCACCAGCGCCGGTTGGCCAGCACGGGCAGCTGGTCGCGCACCCGGTCGATCTCGGCGAGGTCGACGTCGACCACCAGCAGTCCGGGCGCCGCGTCGAGTTGCTGCCGCACCGCGCCGGTCGGGTCGACCTCCACGCTCCGGCCGATGCCGGTGGGCGCCGGGCCGGCGGCCGGCCGACCGACGCCGGCCGGGTCGCCCTGGGCGGCGGCCAGCAGGGCGCTCGTGCTGTCCAGCGCGCGGGCCCGGGTCAGCAGGTCCCACTGCTCCCGCTTGCCCGGGCCGGCCCCCCAGGAGGCGGCCAGCAGCATGATCCGGGCCCCGCGATCGGCCAGGGCCTGGTACAGCCCGGGGAACCGCACGTCGTAGCAGACGGTCAGACCCAGGACGACGCCGTCGACCTCGATCGTGACCGGTTCCGCGCCCGGGGCCACCGTTCTCGACTCGAGGAAGCCGTGCGCGTCGTACAGGTGGATCTTGTCGTACGCGGCCTCCACCCCGCCCGGCCCGCGACCGTCGGTGGCCAGCAGCGTGTTCCGCACCCGGCCGTCGTCGCCGGGGGTGAACATGCCGGCGACGACGGTGATCCCGTGGCTGCGCGCGATGTCCCGGACCGCGGACGCCCAGGGGCCGTCCAGCGGCTCGGCGACCGGCCCGAGCGGGACGCCGAGCGCGCACATGGTGGCCTCGGGCAGCACCACCAGCCGCGCGCCGTCCCGCGCCGCCCGACCGGCGGCGTCCTCGACGAGCTCGAGGTTGCGCCGCGGTTCCGGGCCGCTGACGATCTGCGCTGCCGCGATCCGCATGTCCGCCCGCGTCCCGCGCGCCGGGCCGTCGGTCAGCCGTTCCCGTCGGCGGCACCACCGACGGTGGCCAGCAGCAGCTCGCGCACCCGGGCCGCGTCGGCCTGACCCCGGGTCGCCTTCATCACCGCACCCACGATCGCCCCGGCCGCCTGCACCTTGCCGCGGCGGATCTTGTCGGCGATGCCCGGCTGGGCCGCCAGCGCCTCGTCCACCGCCTGCTGCAGCGCCGAGTCGTCGGAGACGACGACCAGCCCGCGGGCGGCGATCACCTCGTCCGGCTCACCCTCGCCGGCCAGCACGCCGTCCACGACGCGCTGGGCGAGCTTGGTGGTCAGCTCGCCGCCGTTCACCTTGGCGATGACCGCGGCCAGCTGAACCGGGGTGATGGGCAGCTCGTCGAGGGCGACCCCGCGGGTGTTGGCCTGCTGGGGCAGGTACGAGGTCCACCACGACCGGGCCTCGTTCGGCGTGGCGCCGGCCTCGACGGTGGCCGCGACCAGCTCGACCCCGCCACCCGCCACCAGGTCGCGCATCTCCTTGTCGGCGAAGCCCCACTCGGCCTGCAACCGGGCCCGCCGCAGCCACGGCAGCTCGGGCAGGGTGTCCCGGATCTCCGCGACCCACTCGGCGGCCGGTGCGACCGGGACCAGATCCGGCTCGGGGAAGTACCGGTAGTCCTCGGCCGTCTCCTTGGAGCGGCCCGGCGAGGTGGTGCCGGAGGCCTCGTCGAAGTGCCTGGTCTCCTGCTTGACCGTCCCGCCACCGACGAGAACGGCACCCTGCCGGGTGATCTCGTACCGGACCGCGCGTTCGACCGACCGCAGCGAGTTGACGTTCTTGGTCTCCGTGCGGGTGCCGAACACCGGGTTGCCGGCGGGGGTCAGGGAGACGTTCGCGTCGCACCGCAGCGAGCCCTGGTCCATCCGGACGTCCGAGACGCCCAGCGACTGCAGCAGGTCGCGCAGCGCGGTGACGTACGCGCGGGCCACCTGCGGCGCCGAGGCCTTCGTGCCGACAATGGGTTTGGTGACGATCTCGACCAGCGGCACGCCGGCCCGGTTGTAGTCGAGCAGCGAGTACTCCGCGCCGTGGATCCGCCCGGTCGCCCCGCCCACATGGGTGGACTTGCCGGTGTCCTCCTCCATGTGCGCGCGCTCGATCTCCACCCGCACCGTCTCGCCGTCCACGTCGACGTCCAGGTAACCGTTGGACGCGATCGGGTCGTCGTACTGGGAGGTCTGGAAGTTCTTCGGCATGTCCGGGTAGAAGTAGTTCTTCCGGGCGAACTGGCACCACGGCGCGATGGCGCAGTTCAGCGCCAGGCCGATCCGGATGGCGTACTCCACCGCGGTGCGGTTGACCGTCGGCATCGCCCCGGGCAGGGCCAGGCAGACCGGGCAGACCTGGGTGTTCGGCGCCGCGCCGAACTCGGTCGGGCAGCCGCAGAACATCTTGGTGGCGGTGCCCAGCTCGACGTGCACCTCGAGCCCGAGGACCGGGTCGAACTGCTCGATGGTCTGGTCGTAGTCGAGCACGGGGGCGCTCATTGGGCCACCTCCAACTCCGGCGCGCGGTCCGGTACCAGGGTCGAATGCGCGGCCAGGTAGGCACTCTCGAAGGCCGCGGCCACGCGGTAGATCCGCTCCTCGCCGAGCGCGGGGCCCATGATCTGCAGCCCGACCGGCAGCCCGGTGTCCGAGGCGATGCCGCTGGGCACGCTCATCGCCGGGATCCCGGCCAGCGAGCCGGGAATCGTGGCCAGGTCGTTGAGATACATGGCCATCGGGTCGTTCACCTTCTCCCCCAGCGGGAACGCCGTCACCGGCGACGACGGCGAGATCAGCACATCGGCCGTGGCGAAAGCGTTCTCGAAGTCACGCCGGATCAGGGTGCGGACCTTCTGGGCCGAGCCGTAGTAGGCGTCGTAGTACCCGGCGGACAGGGCGTAGGTGCCCAGGATGATCCGCCGCTTGACCTCGGGGCCGAACCCCTTGCCCCGGGTGGCGGACATGACCTGCTCGGCCGAGGCGACCCCGTCGTCGGCCACCCGCAGCCCGTACCGCATCGCGTCGAACCGGGCCAGGTTGGAGGAGCACTCGCTGGGCAGGATGAGGTAGTAGGCGGCCAGCCCGTACTGGAAATGCGGGCAGTCGACCTCGACGATCTCGGCGCCGGCGGCGGTCAACGTGGCGACCGCGGCGTCGAACGACTCCAGCACGCCGGCCTGGTACCCCTCCCCCCGCAGCTGCTTGACCACGCCGATCCGCAGGCCGGCGACACCGTCGGCCTGGCCGCGGCGGACGGCCTCGACCACCGAGGGCACCGGGGCCGGG
>NZ_JBMDXT010000194.1:0-3535 GCF_048594475.1 Nakamurella sp.
GCCGCCGCACACGGCCACCGTGCGGACCGGCCGGTCCGGCGCGCCGGCCGCCCGGACCCCGCCCGCGGTGGCCGGCAGCCGCGCGGCGACCAGCTCGGCGAACTGCGCCAGGGTCACCGGGTCGGCCAGGGCACCCACCCGGCCGCTGCCGGTCAGGCCGTCCGGGTGCGGCACGAGCGGCCGGGTGCCGCCCAGCCCGAGCACCGCGGCGAGCGCGTCGTTGACGCCGCCGACCGCGGTGTCGGCGTTGGTGTGGGCGGCCACGTGGGCCAGCCCGGAGCGGATCATCAGGTGCACGAGCGACCCCTTGGCGGTGTCGGCGGCGACCGACTGGACCGCGCGGAACAGCAACGGGTGATGGGTCACCAGCAGCTGCGCGCCGACGGCCGCCGTCTCCGCCACGGTGACCGCGTCGACGTCGACGGCCAGCAGCACGCCGGTCACCGGATCGCCGGGATCGCCGCAGGTCAGACCGATCCCGGTGTCCCAGCTCTCGGCCAACGCGGCCGGGTAGGCCCGCTCCAGGGTGTCCAGGACGTCGCGAATGGTGGTCACGCAGGCAGTGTGCCCGCCCTCGGCCCACCGTGTGATGGCCGGGCGGGAGCGGTGGGCGTCCGGGCGGGCGTCGCTCCCGGGTGAGGGACAATGACGCGGTGACGTCCGAGCTGCAGATCGATCCCGTCCGGGCCCCCGACCCCACCGACGCCCGCTTCCACGTGTGCGTGGTGTGCACCGGCAACATCTGCCGGTCCCCCATCGGCGAGCAGGTGCTGCGCCGGGCGGTCGAGGAGGCCGGCCTGGCCGACCGGGTCGTGGTCAGCAGCGCGGGCACCGGCAACTGGCACGTCGGGGCCGGTGCGCACGACGGGTCGGTCCGGGTGCTGGCCGCGGCCGGCTACCCCACCGACCACACCGCCCGCCAGCTCACCCGGTCCGATCTGGCCGGCATCGACCTGGTGCTGGCCGCGGACCGCGACCACCGGGCCCTGGTCAAGCGGATGCTCACCGAACCCGAGCGGGACAAGGTCCGCCTGCTCCGGGATTTCGACCCCGACGCGGACGGTGACGAGATCCCCGACCCGTACTACGGCCCGCACCAGGGCTTCGTCGACGTGCTGGACATGACCGAGGCGGCGATGCCGGGCGTCATCGACGAGATCCGCCGCCGGCTGGCCGACCGCGGCTGACCGGCACGGGATCGATCGAGGCGTGATGAAGCGGGTGGTGTTCCTGCTGCGGCCGGGGTGGATCGCGGTGATCCTGGCCGCCCTGGCGTTCGCCGGGGCCTGCTTCTTCCTCCTCGCGCCCTGGCAGTTCGGCCGCAACGCCGAGCGGTCCGCGCAGAACGCCGCCATCACCGCGGCGCTGACCGCCGAGCCGGTGCCGGCGACCGCGCTGATGTCCACCGACGCGCAGCCCGCCGAGAGCGCGCTGTGGCACCCGGTCACTGCGACCGGCACGTTCGACCCGGCCCGTCAGGTGCAGGTCCGGCTGCGGCAGAACTCGGCCGGGCAGCCGATCTCCGAGGTCGTGCTGCCGTTCCGCCTCACCACCGGCCAGACGCTGCTGGTGGACCGGGGCTCGGTGTCGTTCCTGGATGTCGACAAGGGCGTCGCCGTCCCCGATCCCCCGTCCGGCCAGGTGACGATCACCGGGCGGGTGCAGGACGACCAGCTGGATCCGTCGCAACGGCCGCCGGTCGTGCAGAACGGGCAGGTCCAGGTGACCGAGATCAGCGCCGCGATGATGCGGCAGGCTTTCGACGGTCCGGCCGACGAGCCGTTCCTGGCCGGGTTCGTCCAGCTCACGGGCCCAAGTCCCGGGGCGCTGACGCCGATCGAGGTGCCGCAGACCGACTCCGGCCCGTTCCTGTCGTACGCGCTGCAGTGGGAGGCGTTCGGCATCATCGCGCTGGTCGGGCTGGGCGTCTTCATCGTGCGCGAGGTGCGCGATCCGCGTCCGGACGACCCGGACGACCCGTCCGCGCCGAACGGTGCCGCCCCGAACAGTGCTGCCCCGGGTGGCGCCGCCGCGGAGCGCGCGGGGCCGCCGGTCCCGGCCGGCACGGCGGCCGCCGCGGGCCCACCCGGATCGGCCCCCGGGCCGGCGGGGCGTCGCCGGCGCTCGCGTGACGGGTTCGACCGGTCGCAGCTGTGGGACGACGAACCCTGAGCACCGACCCCGCCGATCGCATCGGGGCCGGCTGCACCGACCCCGCCGGCCGCGCGGCCGCGGCCGAACGCGCCGTCCGCGCCGGGCATGTGCGCCGGCTGGTCGGGCTGCCGGGCACCGCGCTCGGCGTGAACCGCCGGCCGGCCGGCCTGCTGCACCGCTCCTTCCTGGCCTGGAACTACTGGTGGCAGGCGCACCTGCTGGACTGCCTGCTGGACGCGGAGGTGCGCGCCCCGGCGCCGATCCGCCGGGTCACCATCACCCGGGTCGTCCGTGGCATCCGGCTGCGGAACCTCGGCCGCTGGACCAATGCCTACTACGACGACATGGCCTGGCTCGGCCTGGCCCTGGACCGGGCCGACCGGCTGGTCGGGGCGGGCCGGCCGGCGGCCGTCGCCACGCTGGTCGACCAGCTGCTGGGCGCCTGGTCCGACGACCTGGGCGGCGGCATCCCCTGGCGCCGCGGCGACGAGTTCAAGAACGCCCCGGCCAACGGACCGGCCGCGATCCTGCTGGCGCGGACCGGCTTCCTGGACCGCGCGGTCGCCACCGCCGACTGGATCGACCGGTGCCTGCGCGACCCGCGGACCGGGCTGATCCACGACGGCGCCCGGCCCGACGACCGTCCGGGACACGACCCCGTCCGCGTCGAGACCCCGATCTACACCTACAACCAGGGTGTCGTGCTCGGCGCCGACCTGGAGCTGGCCCGGCGCTCGGGGCACGGCGATCGGCCCGCCGCCCGGGTCCGCCGGCTGGTCGACGCCGTCGCCGACGAGCTGTCCGCCGGTGGGGTGCTGGCCGGGCATGCCGGCGGTGACTCCGGCCTGTTCACCGGGATCCTCGCCCGGTACCTGGCCCTGGTCGCCCGGTCGCTGCCCGGTACCGACGATCGGTCGGCCCGGACCCGGGACCGGGCGGCGGCGCTTGTCCGCGACTCCGCCGACGCGGCCTGGAGGCACGCCTGCTGGACGTCCGCCGGGCCCACGTTTGGACCGGACTGGTCCCGCCCGGCCCGGCCGCCCGCCCGGGGCCGCGCCGAACGCGACCTGTCCGTGCAGCTGTCCGGCTGGATGCTGCTGGAGGCGGCGGCCACCCTGGACCGCTGACCGGCTCCGGACGTTCCCGCGGGAACGTCCGATCGGACATTCAGTGACATATCGCCCGACGGCCGGACCCGGGAACGTCTCCGCGGGAACGCGGAATCAGACAGACCGGACGGACTCCGGCGGGTTTAGGTTGGGCGGGTGCCCCCCGATCCACCGCCCGACCGGCCGCCGCCGGGTCGCCCACCGCCGGGTCGCCCGCCGCCCGGCGCGATCGGTCTGGCCGCGGCGATCGGTGCCGCCGCCGGAGCGGCGCT
>NZ_JBMDXT010000195.1:0-1504 GCF_048594475.1 Nakamurella sp.
GCTGCCGGTGTCCTCGACGGTGACCTCCACCCCGGGATGGCGACGGTGGAACGTCACGAGCGCGTCGGCGACGACCGGTGCGGCCGCCGCCGACCCGATCATGCCCAGCCGTAGGCGGCCGGTGAGCACCCCGGCGAGCGCGGTCAGCTCCGCGGCGGCCCGG
This sequence comes from Nakamurella sp., assembly GCF_048594475.1. Taxonomy (NCBI): domain Bacteria; kingdom Bacillati; phylum Actinomycetota; class Actinomycetes; order Nakamurellales; family Nakamurellaceae; genus Nakamurella; species Nakamurella sp. Next base: position 164 of record NZ_JBMDXT010000195.1, read on the forward strand.
TCGAGTTCGGCCAGGATGTGCCGGGCACGGGGGAGCAGCAGCCGACCGGCGGGCGCCAGCGAGACGGACCGGCTGGTCCGGTCGAACAGGGTCACCCCGGTTTCCCGTTCCACCTTGGCGATCTGGTGGCTCAGTGCCGACTGCACCACGTGGCAGCGGGCCGCCGCGCGGGTGAAGTTGAGTTCCTCGGCCACTGCGACGAAGTACTCGAGCTGCCGTCGGTCGATCTCCACCATCAGTCGATCATATCGATCGTTGGGATCTGAAACATGTCTTGGACAGATTGAAGCGCGGATCCGAGCATGGAGACATGACGACGAACGAGGGCCTGGTGCGGGGCCGCCGGATGCTGCTGTTCACCCTGTTGCTGGGCGGGTTCACCGCCTTCGGTCCGCTGTCGATGGACCTGTACCTGCCGGCCTTTCCGTTGCTGGCCGACGAGTTCGGCACTACGGAGGCCGCGGTGCAGCTCACGCTGACCGCGGACGTCGCCGGGCTGCTGATCGGCCAGCTCATCCTGGGTCCGCTGTCGGACCAGTGGGGTCGTCGCCGGCTGCTGCTCGGGTCGACCCTGGTGTGCGCGGTCGCGTCCCTGCTCTGCGCGCTGGCCCCGTCGATCGGCTGGCTCGTCGCCTGGCGGTTCCTGCAGGGCGCGGCCGGCGCCGGCGGCATCGTGCTGGCCCGGGCCATCGCCGCCGACGTGGCCCGGGGCGTCGCCGCCGCCCGGCTGTTCTCCCTGTTCATGACGGTATCCAGCGTGGCGCCGATCCTCGCCCCGGTGATCGGCGGCGTGCTGCTGTCGCTCACCGGCAGCTGGCAGCCGATGTTCTATCTGCTCGCCGGCGTCTGCCTGGTGCTGACCGCCGTCGCCGCCAAGGCCATCCCGGAGACCCTGCCCGTCGAACGCCGGCACGCCGGGGGACTGCTCCAGACCGCCCGCGCCTTCGGCACCCTGGCCCGGGACCGGATGTTCGTCGGGTACGCGCTGACCGTGGCCTTCGCCTACGCCTCGCTGTTCGGCTACATCTCGGGGTCCTCGTTCGTCCTGCAGGAGACGTTCGGGCTGACCGCGATGCAGTTCAGTCTGGTGTTCGCGGCCAACGCCGCCGGGATGATCGTGCTCGGCCTGGTCAACGCGCGGCTCGTCCGCCGGTTCCCGGTGCGGCGGCTGCTGCTGGTCGGCCTGCTCGTCTCGGTGGTCGCCGGGATCGGGCTGCTGCTCGTGCTGGGTCCCGGATGGGGCGCCGGGCTCGGGGTGGTCGCCGTGCTCGTCCCACTGTTCGTGGTGGTCGCCACCCGCGGCCTGATCTCGGCCAACGCCACCGTGCTGCGCTACGCCAC
>NZ_JBMDXT010000196.1:0-2673 GCF_048594475.1 Nakamurella sp.
CATGCACGCCTACCTGTCCGGGTTCGGGGTGGAGATCATGGCCAGCTCGGACAACGTGCTGCGGGGCGGGTTGACGACCAAGCACGTGGACGTGGCCGAGCTGTCCGCCGTGGTGTCGTTCGCCCCGGACGAGCCGATGCTCGTGCCTGCGGTCGTCGTCGCCGACGGGGAGGTTGCCTATCGGGCACCCGTGGCCGAGTTCGCCCTGTCTCGGATCCGCGTGACGGGTGCGGGCCGGGTGTTGGAACACGACGGACCGCAGATCCTGCTGACCGTGGACGGCGCCGTGACCGTCACCGACCGGTCCGGCCGCCGCCTCGATCTCGCGCCCGGGCGGGCGGCCGTCCTGCCGGCGCGGCAGGGCCCGGTGCGGATCACGGGCGGTGGCACGCTGTTCCGGGCGCGTGACGGATTGGTGCGGCCGGGCCACCCGTGCTGACCGCGACCGGTCCGGGTGGCCCGTCGGTCAACGGGTCGCGCGGCGCCGGCTCAGGGTGACGTGGACGGCGGCGGCGACGGCCATGCCGACCGGCAACGTCAGGTCGAGCCCGGTCAGCGCGGCGACCGGCCCGGTGTAGACGGTGTCGACGCACAGCGCGGCGGCGGCGACCCCGGCCAGCAGGGCGATCGTCCCGGCCGGGGCGAACCCGCCGCGGAACCAGAACCGGCTGCTTCGGGACTCGTCGGACAGCGCGATCCCGTCATAGGCGTTGCGCCGCACCAGGATGTCGGCGACGTAGATCGCCATGCTCGGGCCGAGCAGCACGACGGTCAGCTGGAGCACGCTGCTCACGGTGTCCAGGAAGGTGGAGATCAGCAGGCCGTACAGGGTCAGCCCGACCGAGGCCGCGCCGTCGAGCAGGACGCTGCGCGAGCGGCTGATCCGCACCCCGACCGCCTGCAGCGCCAGCCCGGCCGAGTAGGCGGTCAGCGCGTTCACCGTGACCGTGCCCAGCACCAGGGCGAGCAGGAAGACCGGGGTGACGACCCCGGGCAGGATCTGCTGCAGCGCGCCCTGCGGATCGGACATGTCGACCGCGGTGGCCGCGAGGGCACCGATCGAGCAGACCAGGACGCTCGGCAGGAACCCGCCCAGCGCCGTCCATCCGGCGACCGCGACCGGGGACGAGGTGCGCGGCAGGTAGCGCGAGAAGTCCGCGCTGGTGGTGTACGACATCGGGCTCGAGGCGATCAGCGTGGCCCCGGCGGCCATGGTCGCCCACAGCTCGATGCCACCGAGCTTCTCGGCCGGGGCGTACGAGAAGTCCGCCACGGTCAGCACGCTCACGCCCACCACCGCGAAGACGGCGACCAGGGCGATGGTGATCGGCAGGTACAGCCGGACGATCGTCGCGTGCCCGAACACGCTGATGGCCAGGGTGACGGCCGCGATGGCCACGACCACCAGGACGGTCTCCAGCGGGTCCTGCTCGATGCCCACCCGCTCCAGCAGGGCGAACGCGGCGACGGACGCGGCCGCCAGGTTGAGGGCGAAGTAGCAGACCGAGATGACCCAGCCGCTGATCGCCGTGTAGATCCGGTTGCCCCGGATGCCGTACATGGCCCGGGTGATCACCGCGCTGGGGGCGCCGGCCGCCGGGCCGGAGACGGCCAGGAACCCGGGCAGCAACCAGCCCAGGTTGCCGACCACGATGACCGCCAGGGCCTGGGGGAGGGACAGCCCCATCAGCACCAGGGCGGCGCCGACGACCAGGCTCAGGTAGTTCACGTTGGCCCCGGCCCACACCCAGAACAGCTCGACCGGTCGGCCGTGCCGCTCGGTGTCCGGGATGTGGTCGATGCCGTGCGTCTCGATGCGCCCGGCCCGGTCGGGGACGGGGACCGTGGGGGCCCCGGCGGTCACCGGCCGGTGGTCGGGGCGGGTCGGGTCGGTGAGCGTCACGGGGACCTCCGATGGGTCGTGGCGAGGGTGGGGGCGGGGGCACGGCGGGGCGGTCGTGGGCCAGGGCGGGGTGCGGCGGAGCGGGTGCGGCGGCGGGCGAACCGAGCACTATTGGTCAGACGCCCAATTGCTTATTGGTCACGTATTCAATAGGATGGTCGGCATGCCGTCAACCCTCGAACGCACACGAATCCGCAAGGACCCGGCCACCCGGCGCGCGGAGATCGTCGCGGCCGCCGGAAAGATCGCCCTCGCCGACGGGTTGGAGTGCGTGACGCTGCGCCGGGTCGCCGACGACCTCGCCGTCCGGCCCGGGCTGATCAGCCACTACTTCCCCTCGGCCGACGATCTGGTCGCCGAGGCGTACGGCAGCGCCGCCGGCGACGAGCTGGACATCCTGACGCCGCCGGCCGACGCCGGCCGCCCACCGACCGTCCGGCTGGGCCGTTTCCTGGCCCGCACCACCGGTGATCCGTACGACGAGATGAGCCGGCTCTGGGTGAACGTGCGGCACCTGAGCCGGTACCGGCCGCTGCTGGCCGATCGGGTGCGCGTCCAGGAGGCCGCCTGGCGCGAACGCCTGGGCGGGCTGATCGCCGACGGGGTCGCCGCCGGCGAGTTCGTCACCGACGACCCGGAGGCCGTGGTCATGATGATCCTGGTCGTGCTGGACGGGTTGTCCGCGCACGTGAACACCGACACCATCCGCCGCCCGGAGAAGGTACTGGGCCTGGCGGCGGCCGTGGCCGAGCGCGAGCTGGGTCTGCCCC
>NZ_JBMDXT010000197.1:0-16875 GCF_048594475.1 Nakamurella sp.
CGCACCCGCCCTCGCGGTGGTCGTGATTCCCCACCCCCCCGCCCTCGGGCTGGGCTGCCCTCGCGCGGCCGGGCGGCGAGGTCAGGTGGCGCTGACCTGGCCGGTGGTGTTGTGCGGATCGATGACGTACTTGCGGGCGACACCGGAGTCGAATTCGGCGTACCCCTGCGGCGCCTGGTCCAGTCCGATGACGGTGGCGTTCACCGCGTCCCCGATCTTGACCTTGTCGTGCAGGATCGCGTTCATCAGACCGCGGTGGTACTTCATCACCGGGCACTGGCCGGTGGTGAACGAGAGCGACTTGGCCCAGCCCAGTCCGAGCCGGATGGACAGCGACCCGACCTTGGCGGCGTCGTCGACCGCGCCCGGGTCCCCGGTCACGTACAGGCCGGGGATGCCCAGCGCCCCGCCGGCCGCGGTGAGATCCATGATCGAGTTGAGCACGGTGGCGGGGGCCTCGTGGCTGGCGTCCTTACCGTGCCCGCGAGCCTCGAAACCGACGGCGTCGACGGCACAGTCGACCTCGGGGACGCCGAGGATCTGCTCGATCTGGTCCTTCGGATCGCCCTTGGACACGTCGACCGTCTCGCAGCCGATCGACCGGGCCTTGGCCAACCGTTCCTCGTTCAGATCGCCGACGATCACCACGGCCGCGCCGAGCAGTTGGGCCGAGACCGCCGCGGCCAGGCCCACCGGGCCGGCCCCGGCCACGTAGACCGTCGAACCGGTGGTGGTGCCCGCCGTGTAGGCGCCGTGGTAGCCGGTCGGGAAGATGTCCGAGAGCATGGTCAGGTCGAGGATCTTCTCCAGCGCCTGGTCGCGGTCCGGGAACTTGAGCAGGTTCCAGTCGGCGTAGGGCACCAGGACGTACTCGGCCTGCCCGCCGACCCAGCCGCCCATGTCGACGTAGCCGTAGGCCGAGCCCGGCCGGTCGGGATTGACGTTCAGGCAGATGCCGGTCTTGCCCTCCTTGCAGTTCTTGCAGCGGCCGCAGGCGATGTTGAACGGCACCGAACAGATGTCACCGACCTGGATGAACTCCACGCCGGGGCCGGTCTCGACCACCTCTCCGGTGATCTCGTGCCCGAGGACCAGGCCCTCCGGAGCCGTGGTGCGGCCGCGCACCATGTGCTGGTCGGAGCCACAGATGTTGGTGGTGACGACCTTGAGAATCGCTCCGTGCGGGACCTTGCGGCCCACGTTGAGCGGGTTGACGCCCGGCCCGTCGCGGAGTTCGAACGTCGGGTACTCGATGTCCTGGACGGCGACCTTCATCGGACCCTGATAGGTCACGGCGCGGTTGCTCGACATGCGTTCTCCTCTTCGTTGAGGTGGATGGCCGGCCGTGAGGTCACGGCCGGATCACGCTTGCCTCACCCACTCTATGGACGGCTCCGCCGCGCGCATCTGGCAAACGGATGGTCGTTGCGTGGGCATGATGTGTGGAACACGTAGCGGAGAGTGACGTAATGAGAACGGTTTTCATGGACGCGGTGGTCTACCGCGAGGTCGCCGCGCGTCCGCGGATCGAGCGCGTACCGGTGCCGGTGTGCCCCGCCGACGGCGCCCTGCTGCGGGTCGAGGCGACCGGGATCTGCCGATCCGACTGGCACGCCTGGCGCGGGCACGACCCGGTGGCGCTGCCGCACACCCCCGGTCACGAGTTCGCCGGCACCGTCGTCGAGGTCGGTTCCCAGGTCACCGGCGTCGCGGTCGGGACGCGGGTGACGGCCCCGTTCGTCAACGGCTGCGGCCGGTGTGCCTGGTGCGCGTCCGGGGACGCCGCCGTCTGCCCGGATCAGACGCAGCCGGGCTTCACCCATCCGGGCTCCTACGCGCAGTACGTGGTGGTGCGGGCGGCGGACTTCAACCTGGTCGCGCTGCCGGACGGGGTCGACATGATCACCGCCGCGGCCCTGGGCTGCCGGTTCGCCACCGCCTGGCGGGCGTTGACCGTGCACGGGGCGATCCGACCGGGCCGCGAGGTCGCCGTGTTCGGGTGCGGCGGGGTCGGGTTGTCCGCGGTGATGATCGCCGTCGCCCTCGGCGCCCGGGTGACGGCGGTCGACCTGTCCGCGGCCGCCCTGTCCCGAGCGGCCGAGTTGGGGGCGGCGGTGACGGTCCGATCGGCCGACCCGGTGGTGGCGGTGGTCGAGGCGACCGGCGGTGGCGCGCATGTCAGCGTCGACGCGCTCGGCGCCCCGGCCACGGCGGACGCCGCGGTGCGCAGCCTGCGCCGGCGCGGCACCCACGTGCAGGTCGGCCTGATGCTGGGCGAGGCCGCCCGGGCCCCCCTCCCCTGGGACCGGGTGATCGCCTGGGAGCTGACCGTGGTCGGCTCCCACGGGATGGCGGCGGTCGACTACCCGGCCATGCTCGACCTGGTCGCCGACGGCCGGTTGCGGCCCGGTGAGTTGATCGGATCGGTCGTCGACCTCGCGGGGGCGATCGACGCGCTGGTCGCCATGGACGGTCCCGGGGCGTCCGCCGGCATCGTGGTCGCCCGCCCCTGATCCGGTATCGCCCGGCTCCACGTCGACTCCTCTGCGCGCCGACTGCCGACGACCAGGGGAGACCGCAGATGACGACCGACCACCCGTCCGTCCGCCGAGCATCATCGCGACGGCGGAAGCTCGTGCTCGGCGCACTGGCCTTCTGCGCGGTCGTGGCCATTACCGCTGTGTTCTTCCCCGCCGATGCCGCCCGCTTGGTGGGCCGCACCGAGCCGGTGACGGCCACGGTCATCGACTCCTCCGGGAGCAGTCAGCCATCCCGCTCGTCCGGGTCGTCGACCAGCCGCAGCTGGTTCCAGCACTACACGGTGACCTGGGTGGACGACGAGGGAGTCGAGCACACCGGGGAGTCGACCCTGGTCTTCCGCGGCGGATCGGCCACGCCGTCACCGGCTCCGGGCGACACCGTCCCGGCCGCCTGGGTGCCCGGCACCGACCGGGTCACCGTGGCGACGGTCGGGCAATCGATCACCACGGTGTTCGGGCCGGCCACGACCGGCCTGATCGTGCTCGCCGTCGCCGGGCTGGCCACGCGGATGCGCCGGTGGACCACGATCGCGGTGCAGCGCGGGCGGGACCGGAGCTGAGGGCCTGGCCGCACCCGGGGAGTTCGCGCGGGTTTGCGACGGGAGCTCGCCGGTTTCGCGGACGAACAGCCCGCCGAATCCGATATATCCGGCGCCGGGGCGGGATGCTCGTCCGCGGAGATGCATCGGGCCGCGGTCGCGGCGGGGCGGGTGGGTCAGCCGGCCAGGGTCTGCGACGGCAGCTCGTGGAACGCCGAGCGATACACCTGGGAGAACCGCCCGAGGTGGAAGAAGCCCCACCGGGCGGCGACATCGGTGACCGAGGTGGAGGCGGGGTCGGCGCCCAGCAGGTCCCGCCGGGCCCGCTCGAGACGGGTCCGGCGCACGTGCTCGAGCGGGGTCATGGACAGGTCTCGCTGGAACGCCTCCTGCAACGAGCGGGCCGAGACCCCGGCCACCGCCGCGAGATCGGTCAGTCGCCAGGACCGCTCCGGCTCGGCCTCGACGGCGGCGACGACGGCCCGGACCGCGCGGGAGCCCACCGCGGCGCCGGCCGGCGCCGCGGTGGCGGTGTTGGGCTGGGCGGCCAGCAGGGCGGCGATCAGGCTCTGCTCCAGGTGGGTGGCGGCCAGGTCCGACCCGAGCAGGGCGCCGCCGGCCTCGATGTCGTCGATCGCCAGATGCACCAGCCGCAACCACGACCGCATGGCCGGCGCGCACAGGTCGACGATCGGGTCGAAGACCACCGGCGGGCGGTCGTCACCGCCGGCGAGTGCCTGGACGGCCTCCCGGCGGAGGTAGACCAGCAGTTGCTCGCAGCCGTCGCCCCAGGTCATGTCGACGATCTCGGTCGGCGAGCCGAGGGAGCCCCGGGTGGTGTCGGAGGCGACGATCCGGTCGCCGACCCGGACCCGGGCCCGGCCGGCGATCGGGATCTGCAGCAGATAGAAGTGGTGGAACCGGCCCGGGACGATCCGCACCTCGTCCCCGTACCGCAGGTAGTTCAGGGTGACGTCGCGCCCGATCGGGGCCGCGTTGTGGACCATGTCCAGCCGGCCGTCCCGCCTGGTCAACGCGAGCTGGTGGGTGCAGAAGCGCTGACCGATCGTCGCCCGCGCCTCGTCCAGCCGCGTCGTCGCGGCCTGGTGGTGGCGGGCCAGCAGCGTGGTGGTCATGGTGGGCTCCCGGGGTTGGCCGTGACTCTATGGTCCATGCCGATCGGTGCATGTCAACCCCGGAACGCTCGTCACTTCGATGAAACATCCCGGGACGAGGGCACGACGAGCCGCTCGGCGGGGATGACGGCGACGCCCATGATCTCGATCAGCGCCTCCGGTTGCCATAGTCCGGTGGTGCCGATCCCGGCCATTGCCGGGTAGACGGGTCCGGCCAGCTCGCGCCAGACCGCACCGATCTCCCGTCCGTGCGCCTGGTAGTCCGGGATGTCGGTCAGGAAGATCGTGATACTGACCAGGTCGGCGGGGATGCCGCCGGCTTCGCGCAACGTGGCCAGGACGTTCCCGAACGCCTGGCGGAACTGTTCGACGATCCCCCCGTCGACGATCCGCATCGTCGCATCGAGGGCGGTCTGGCCCCCCAGGTAGAGCGTGGTGCCGGCGAGCGTGCCGTGGGAGTAGCCGCTGGGCGCGGGCAGCGACGGCGGGTTGACGGGCACGGGTGGGGTCGACATGGCGGCTCCCGGGTCTCGGTGGGTGGGCGATGGCCCCGACACCGTAGCAACGGTATTGACATGTGGGCAACGATCGTGCGAGAAATGAAATACACCTTCGAAGGAGGACATCGTGCGACTGGCCACCGTGTCCGGTGCCGCCGGCACCACCGCCGCCCTGCTCGACGGGTCGGACTGGCGGGCGCTGCCCGCGCCCGACCTCTCCGCGCTCCTCGCCGGCACCCCCGCGGGACCCGACCTGGCCGCGCTCGCCCACCGCGCCGGCGACGTGGTCGCCGATGCGGTGCCCGTGCTGCCGTTGCCCCGCCCCGGCAAGGTCGTGTGCTGCGGCCTGAACTACGGCGACCACATCGACGAGACCGGGCGGGAACGCCCGCGGTACCCGACGCTGTTCGGCAAGTTCGCCGACACCCTGACCGGGCCGACCGACGATCTGCACCTGGATGCGGCGGCCGACTGGGACTGGGAGGCCGAGCTGGCCGTCGTCGTCGGGCGGCCGCTGCACCGGGCCGACCGGGCCACCGCCACGGCGGCCGTCGGCGGTTGGACCGTCGCCAACGACCTGTCCGCCCGCGACTGGCAGCGCCGCACCCTGCAGTGGATGCCGGGCAAGGTCTGGGACGCGACCACCCCGGTCGGGCCCGTCGTCGTCACGCGGGACGAGGTCGACCCCACCGCCGGGCTGGCCATCACCTGCCGGGTCAACGGCGAGACGGTGCAGCGGGACGACACCTCGACCCTGGTCTTCGACGCGGCCGATCTGCTGGCCTACATCTCGACCTTCACCGTGCTGCGGCCCGGCGACCTGGTCCTCACCGGCACGCCCGGGGGTGTCGGGATGGCCCGCACCCCGCCGCGCTTCCTGGCCGACGGTGACGTGCTGGAGACCGAGATCGACGGCATCGGCGTCCTGCGCAACACGGTCCGCATGTCCGGCGGGTCCTGAACCGCCCCGACCGACCAACCCATCCAGCCCGAGCCGCCGCACCCGCCCGTGAAGGAGCCCGCGATGCGATCCGAGACCCACCACCACGACCACCACGACCATGGCGACGGCCGGTTCCACAGTCACGGCCACGGTCACGTGCCGCACGCCCACACCCCGGGCGGCGACGGCGAGTACGACGAGGTCGGCGACAGCGGTCTGGTCGTCCCCGTCGTGACCCGCGGCGGGCAGGAGCCCGACACCACCAACCAGAGCGAGGGCGCCACCCGCATCTCCGGGGTCAGCCCGCAGCACACCCCGGCGACCAGGATCTGGTTCGGCAAGGTGCACAACCTGGCCGGTTACCGCTCGGTGCCGCACCACCACGGCGAGGCGGAGACGGGCGGTTTCGTGCTGTCGGGCAAGGCCCGGATCTACTTCGGCCGCCGGTTCGAGGACTACATCGACATGTCCGAGGGCGACTGGGTCTTCGTGCCGCCGCACATGCCGCACGTGGAGTGCAACCTCGACCGCAACAACCCGCTGACCTGGATGACCACCCGCACGCCGGACAACATCGTGGTCAACCTGCCCCAGGTGGACGACAGCGAGCTGCCCGGCTGGACGGACCGGCCGTGACCGCGACCAGCTCCACGACGACCGTGGCCACGTCGGCGCGCTTCACCGATGCCATCACGCTGACCGACTGCCCGGCCCAGGTTTTCGACGTCGCCTTCTCCGCGACGACCCAGCCGTGCCCCTGGCCCAAGGCCTACGGCGGGGACATGGTGGCCCAGGCGCTCGTCGCGGCGATGCGCACCGTCACCGACGGCAAGTCGCTGCACTCCACCCACTCCTACTTCCTGCGGCCCGTCGACATCGGCGCGCAGGTCCGCTACGAGGTCGAGATCCTGCGTGACGGGCGGGGGTACAGCACCCGCCAGGTCCGCGGCTTCCAGCACGGCAAGCCGGTCTACATCTGCCTGGCGAGCTTCGCAGCCGGAGAGCCGGGCGGCAGCTTCGCGTCGACCCCGCCGGCCGACCTGCCCGACCCGGATGGTGTGCCGTCCGCCGCACAGGTGCTGGCCGGCCGGTCCGGCGGCACGATGACCGACGAGTCGCGCGAATACTGGTCACATGGGCGCAGTTTCGACCTGCGGCACGTGCCCGGGCCGGTGTACCTGGATGTCGAGGGCGCGCAGGTGCCCCACCAGGCGATCTGGATGCGGCCGTTCGACGCACTGCGGCCGGTGCCCGGGCTGACCACCGCGCAGCGCGACACCGCCGCGCTGGCCTACGTCTGCGACTACACCATCCTGGAACCGGCCCTGCGCGTGCTCGACACCACCTGGGCGCAGCCGGGTCTGGTGACCGCGAGCCTGGACCACGCGGTCTGGTTCCACCGGCCGGTCGTCATGGGCGACTGGCTGCTCTACGCCCAGGAGGCATTGTCGGTCGAGTCCGGCCGCGGCAGCTGCCTGGGGCGCTTCTTCGACCGGGACGGGGCCCTGCTGGCCACCGTGGTCCAGGAAGGCCTCATCCGATCCGCAGTTCGCACCGCACAGCCAGCCGCATCAGCACAGACGGGAGAAGCATCGTGAAGGTCGCGATCGTGGGCGGCGGCCCGGGTGGCCTGTACCTCGCCGCCCTGCTCAAGCAGCTCGACGCCGGGCACGAGATCACGGTCTGGGAGCGCAACGCCCCGGACGACACGTTCGGGTTCGGCGTCGTCTTCTCCGACGAGACCCTCGGCAGCATCGAGGGTGCCGACCAGGTCGTGCACGACCGGATGGAGCGACGGTTCGCCCGCTGGACCGACATCGACGTCCAGATCGTCGATGCGAGCAGTCGGCATTCCTACAGCGTCGGCGGCCAGGGTTTCGCGGCGATGAGCCGCAAGGAGCTGCTGCAGATCCTGCAGGGGCGGGTCGCCGAACTCGGCGTGGACGTCCGGTACCGGACGACGGCCCCGGACCCCGACGAGCTCCGCCGGACGCACGATCTCGTCGTCGCCGCGGACGGGCTCAACTCGGCCGTCCGGACGACGTACGCCGACGCCTTCGGCCCGTCGCTGGACCGCCGCCCGAACAAATACATCTGGCTGGGCACCGACCTGGTCTTCGAGGCGTTCCAATTCGTGGTCAAACACACCCGGTGGGGCACCATGCAGATCCACGGCTACCCGTTCTCGGCCGCCGGGTCGACGTTCATCGTCGAGATGCACGAGGACGTCTGGCGCCGGGCCGGTTTCGACGCCACCGCAGACCAGCAGTTCCCGCCCGGGGTGTCCGACGAGTACGCCGTCGGCCGGATCAAGGAGATCTTCGCCGACGAACTGGCCGGACACGAGGTGCTCACCAACAACTCCAAGTGGCTCAACTTCCACACCGTCCGCAACCGGCACTGGCACGACGGCAATCTCGTGCTGCTGGGCGACGCGGCGCACACCGCGCACTTCTCCATCGGCTCGGGCACCAAGCTGGCCATGGAGGACGCCCTGGCGCTGGCCGCCTGCCTGCACGAGCACCCGACCGTCCCGGCGGCGCTGGCGGCCTACCAGACCGAGCGCAAGCCGGTGGTCGAGTCGACCCAGCGGGCCGCGCAGGCGTCGCTGGAGTGGTTCGAGCAGATCGGCATGTACGCCGATCAGGACCCGACCGAGTTCGTCTTCAACCTGCTGACCCGTTCGCGCCGCATCACCTTCGACAACCTGCGGGACCGGGACGGCGACTTCGCCGCGCGGGTGGAGAGCGCGTTCGCCCACCGGGCCGGGGGTGAGCCGGGGCCGGCGATGTTCCAGCCCACCAGGATCGGCGAGCTGGAACTGGTCAACCGGGTGATGCTCTCGCCGATGGACATGTACGTCGCGCAGGACGGCCTGCCGGGCGACTTCCACCTGGTGCACCTGGGCGGCAAGGCCATGGGCGGCGCCGGTCTGGTGATGACCGAGATGGTCTGCGTCTCGCCGCAGGCGCGGATCACCCCCGGCTGCCCGGGCCTGTGGACCGACGAGCAACGTGACGCCTGGGCCCGGGTCGCCGGTTTCGTGCACGAGAACTCCCGCGGCCGGATCGGTGTCCAGCTCGGACACTCCGGCCGCAAGGGCTCGACCAGGCTCATGTGGGAGGGCATCGACCGGCCGCTGGAGTCCGGCAACTGGGAGGTCGTCGGCCCCAGCCCCCTGCCCTACGGGCCGGGCTGCCACGTGCCGAGGGAGATCACCCGGGCCGAGATGGACTCGGTGGTGGCCGATTTCGTGGCGGCCGCGCGCCGGGCGGTGCAGGCCGGGTTCGACCTGGTCGAGGTGCACGCCGCGCACGGCTACCTGCTGTCGTCGTTCCTGTCCCCGGTGGCCAACCGGCGGACCGACGAGTACGGGGGGTCGCTGGCGAGCCGGCTGCGCTTCCCGCTCGAGGTCTTCGACGCGGTGCGGGCCGCCGTCCGGGCCGAGCCCGGCGGGGCGAGCATCCCGGTGACGGTGCGCATCTCGGCCCACGACTGGGTGCCCGACGGCAACACCGCGGACGACGCGGTGCAGATCGCCCGGGCCTTCGTGGAGCACGGCGCGGCCGCGATCGACGTGTCCTCCGGTCAGGTCACCAAGGACGAGCAGCCGGCGTTCGGTCGGTCCTACCAGACGCCGTTCGCGGATCGGATCCGGCAGGAGGTCGCCGCCCCGGCCGGGGTCACGGTCATCGCGGTCGGCGCGATCTCCTCCTTCGACGACGTCAACTCGATCCTGCTGGCCGGCCGGGCCGACATCTGCGCGCTCGGTCGCGCCCACCTGTACGACCCGTCGTGGACCCTGCACGCCGCCGCCCAGCAGGACTACGCCGGGCCGGGCGCGACGTGGCCGACGCCCTGGCGGGCCGGCCGGCGCAAGCCGCCCACGTCGCGGACCGACAAGGTCCCGCCGCGGCTGTCGCTGCTGCGCGACGGCGGTCCGCAGACCGAACACGTCCGCTGGCGACCGCGGGCGTCGGCCGTGACGGCCGCCTCGCCGGAGGCGGACCTGACCCCGGTGGCCGTCGGGTGAGGGCCGCGACCGGCGTCCACCGGACCCACGTGGGGTGGATCGACACCGACGCCGCCGGCATCCACCACCACACCTCGATCGCCCGCTGGACCGAGGCGGCGGAGGCCGACCTGATGCGCGGGGCGGGGCTCACCGGTTACTTCCCGGTGGCCCCGCGGGTGCGGTACGAGGCCGACTTCGTCGCCTCGCTCGGGCCGGGCGACGAGGTGACGGACACCATCGCGGTGGAGCGCCTGGGCCGCACCTCGCTGAGCCTGGCGTTCGAGGTCCGCGGCGGGCCGGCGGGCGAGCCGGCGGTGCTGGTGGCCCGCGGCCGCTACGTCACCGTGCACCTGGACGGGCCGGGCGGCCGGCCGGCCCCGTGGCCGGCGTCGTGGCGTGCCCGGCTGTCCCCGGACGGCGCCGGGTCGTGATGCTCGCGCCGGGCGGCATAATCCTGCGGGTGAGTCGACCGCCCGCCGAGCCGCCCGCCGGGGCGTCCGTCGAGCCGCCCGCCGAAGCGTCCGTCGAGCCGCCCGGGCCGGACGTGGCCGGCCGGCCGGGACCGGCCGAGGAGTCGCCCGAGGTGGCCGGCGGCGGCCCGCGCACCCTGGTGGTGAGCTTCCTGGGCGCGGTGGTGCGCCGGATGGGCAACTGGCTGCCGATCGGCGGCACCATCGATCTGCTCGGCGCCGTCGACCTGGACGGGCAGTCGGTGCGCACCGCGGTGTTCCGGCTCAAGAAGCGTGGCTGGCTCACCGCGGAGACCCGGGAATCGGTACGCGGCTACGCGCTCACCCCGCACGCGCTCGACGTGCTCGCCCAGGGCGACGAGATCATCTGGCACGCCCGGCAACCCGCGGCGCTGGACGACGGCTGGTGCATCGTCACCTTCTCGGTGCCCGAGTCCATGCGCAGCCGCCGGCAGCAGCTGCGATCCCACCTGACCGCCCTCGGCTTCGGCAACACGGGCACCGCGACATGGCTGGCGCCGGCCCGGATGCTGCCGGCGGCCGAACGGGCCATCGCCGAACTCGAGCTCACCGAGCACAGTGCGGTGTTCGTCGGCGCCCACATGGCCGGACAGGACCTGCGCGACCTGCTCGCCCAGAGCTGGGACCTGGACGGGATCGACGGTCGCTACCGCGATTTCGTGGCCACCTTCGACCCCGTCCGGCGATCCCTGGCCGGGTCGGCCGCGATCACTCCCGGGTACGCGTTCGCCACCTACCTGCATGTCGTCGATGCCTGGCGGCGGCTGCCCTTCCGCGACCCCGGACTGCCTCGGGATCTGTTGCCCGGCGATTGGTCCGGCCCGCGGGCCACCGCGCTCTTCGAGCTTCTGGTGGCCACCCTCGAGGGTCGAGCCCTGGCCTACGCCGTGCAGCACTGGCCGGGATCGTGAACGGCGATCCCGGATGCCGGCCGACGCCGGTCAGCCGACGTCGGAGGCGGCCGCGTCGATGGCCCGGGCCAGCTCGGCCGGCCGGCTCCACATCGGCCAATGCCCGGTGGGCAGATCGACGAACTCCACCTCCCGGAGTGTGGTGACGGGGGCGAACATCGGGTGCCCGGCCCGGGCCAGTTCCAGCAGCTGCGCACTCGGCAGCGAGCAGCAGACCAGGGTGGTCGGTACCCGGTGGCGCGCCTCGTTCGTCAGCTCGACGGCCTGACGCAGCACGGCGCCCGGTTCGGGCACGGCCCGGGTTCGGAACCGCTCGAGGTCGGCGGGGCTGATGCCGTCGAGCCTGGCCTGCCGGGCCAGCACGTCGAACGGCGGGAGGGGCAGCTCGGCCACGCCCTCGGGCAGGTCGGGTGCGAAGACGGTCCCCGTTGCGAGCGGCCCGGAGTCGACCCAGACGACCCGGCTGACCAGCTCGGGATGCCGGTCGAGCACGAGGCTGACGGGGCCGTTGGCTCCGCTGTGGGCGACGAGAACGACCGGGTCGGTCGAGTCGCCGGCCACATCGAGGATCGCGCCGACCTGGTCGTCGAGCGTCCTTGTCGCGCGCTCGGGGTCGGTCGGATCGAGGCCCGGCAGGGTCATCGCGACGACCCGGCGATCGGCGGCGCGGAGCTGGGTGCACACCTCGGCCCAGGCCCAGGCGCCGAGCCAGTGGCCGGCGATGAGGACGATGGTCGGCGGCCGCGTCGTCGTGTTCGTCATGGTGCTCATGCTGCGACTCTGCCCGCCCAGGTGGACAGGTGTGTGTCACCATCTCTGTCACCAATCCGGGTGAGGGAGGGACAGTGAAGCGGACCGAACGGCTGCACGCCCTGTCCGAGACGCTGCGCCGCAGCGGCACCCGCGGATGCTCGGCCGAGCGCCTGGCCCGCGAGTTCGAGGTGTCGGTCCGGACGATCAAGCGCGATCTGCAGGCGCTGGAGAACAGCGGTGCCCCGATCTGGTCCCGGCCGGGCCCGGGCGGTGGGTACGGGCTGGCCGCGCGCGCGTCGCTGCCGCCGGTGACCCTGTCCCCGGCGCAGGCGGTGGCCCTGATGGCCGCCGTGTCCGCCGCCCCCGACGCGCCGTACGCCGACCTGGCCGCGGCTGCCGTCCGCAAGATCCTCGACGTCCTCGATCCCGGAACCCGTTCCCTCGCCGACGATCTGGCCGGCCGGGTGTGGGTGAGTGCGCCGCCCGCCGCGTCCCGGGCGATCCGCTCGGCCCTGGAGCAGGCCATGCTCGAGC
The DNA here is from genome assembly GCF_048594475.1 of Nakamurella sp. Taxonomy (NCBI): domain Bacteria; kingdom Bacillati; phylum Actinomycetota; class Actinomycetes; order Nakamurellales; family Nakamurellaceae; genus Nakamurella; species Nakamurella sp. The sequence continues at coordinate 12,363 of NZ_JBMDXT010000197.1, forward strand.
AGCGGGCCGTGCGTCTGCACTACGTCTCGGGGGACGGCGCCACCACCACCCGCGATGTCGAGCCGGTGCTGTTCGCCGCCACCAACGGCCAGTGGTACCTCATCGGGTGGTGCCGGCTGCGGGACGCGATGCGGTGGTTCACCGTCTCCCGCATCGCGCGGGCGAGCGTCACCGCCCTGCCGTGCAGCGGCCACACGGTGGACGAGGTCGGGGAGCCTCCGGCGTCTGCGCGGCCCGTCCACGGCCGGCCCGTTCGGCCCCGCCCGTCCGGGCCCACCGCTGTCCGTCGCGCTCCGCGGACGTCGGCCGCGCCGCACGGATAGTCCCTGACCTGCGGCGAGACCTAGCGTTCCCAGCCACCACCCGCGAGTTCGGTCGCGGTGGATGTGGAACGGAGGCCCAGCATGCCCGACCTGTCCGGTCGCACCGCCATCGTCACCGGCGGGGCCACCCTGCTCGCGCACGGCGTCGTCGGCGCATTGGCCCGGGCCGGTGCCCGCGTGGTCGTCGCCGACATCGACGACGTCGGCGGCAAGACGGCCGAGACGCTCGGCCCGGACGTCGCGTTCGTCCGCACCGACATCACCGACGACGCCGCGCTGGCCGCGCTCGTGGCCACCGCGGTCGACCGCTTCGGCGGCATCGACATCGTGGTCAATCTCGCGGCCACCTACCTGGACGACGGGTTCGGCACCAGCCGGCAGGACTGGCTGACCGCGCTGGACGTCAACCTGGTCAGTGCCGTCGAGACCGTCCGGCACGCCCACCCGCACCTGACGGCCAGCGGGCACGGGGCGATCGTCAACGTCACCTCCATCTCCAGCAAGGTCGCGCAGACCGGTCGCTGGGTCTACCCGGCGTCCAAGGCGGCGATCGTCCAGCTGACCCGTTCCATGGCCCTGGATTTCGCGGCCGACGGCATCCGGGTCAACTCGGTCAGCCCCGGCTGGACCTGGTCGAAGATCATGGACGACCTCTCCGGTGGCGACCGCGCCAGGACCGATCGGGTCGCCGCGCCGTTCCACCTCACCGGCCGCGTCGGGGACGGCTCCGAGATCGGGGCGGTCGTCGCCTTCCTCGTCTCCGACGAGGCCTCGGTCGTCACCGGCGCCGACTGGGCCGCCGACGGCGGCTACTCCGCCATCGGTCCCGAGCGGACCGTGCCCGCCATCCCGCAGTTGAGCGCGTGAGAGAGGTTCTGCCGTGAAGATCGCCATCGTGGGGGCCGGCTTCGCCGGTCTGTCCTCCGCCAAGGTCCTGCGCGAACTCGGCCACGACATCGTGGTGTACGAGAAGGCGCCGGACGTGGGCGGCGTGTGGAGCGCCACCCGCCGGTACCCCGGTCTGAAGACCCAGAACGACAAGGGCACCTACTCGCTGTCCGACCTGGCGATGCCCGCCGACTACCCGGAATGGCCCTCCGGCGAGCAGGTGCAGGCCTACCTGGAGCGGTACGCCGACACGTTCGGCCTGCGACCCCTGCTGCGGCTGGGTACCGAGGTCACCCACGCCGCCCCGGCCCCGGGCGGCGGCTGGGACGTCACCACGGCCGGCGGCACCGAGCACGCCGACCACCTCGTGCTGGCCAGCGGCATCTTCTCCCGGCCGTTCATCCCGCCGATCCCGAATGCGGACGTGTTTGCCAAGCTCGGCGGCCGGATCATCGCCGCCAGCGACTGGCACGATCGGGACCTGGTGCGCGACAAGAACGTCATCGTGCTCGGCTACGGCAAGTCGGCCTGTGACATCACCGTCGAGATCAGCCAGGTCGCCGCCTCCACGACGGTGGTCGCCCGCGAGTTGCTGTGGAAGATGCCGCGCAAGATCAAGGGCGTCGTCAACTACAAGTACCTGATGCTCACCCGGCTCGGCGAGGGACTGTTCCGCTACCGCTCGGTGTCCGGCCCGGAGAAGGTGCTGCACGCCCGCAACTCGATGCTGGCCAACCAGATGCTCGGCAGCGTCGAGAAGGTCACCACCGGCCAGCTGGGCCTGCGCTCGGTCGGCCTGGTGCCCGACGGGCGCTTCGCCGACATCGCCCGCTCCACCGTGTCACTGGTCAGCGAGGGCTTCTTCGAGGGCGTCGCCGACGGGTCGATCGCGGTCCGCCGGGACGACGTGGTCAGCCAGTTCGTCGAGCGGGACGGCCGGGCCTACGCCGAGCTGGCCTCCGGGGAGCAGCTGCCGGCCGACGTCGTCATCGCGGCCACCGGCTGGACCCAGGACATCCCCTTCCTGGACGATGAGGTGATGGACCGGCTCACCGACGACAACGGCGACTTCCTCCTGTACCGGCAGATCCACCCGGTCGACGTGCCCGATCTGAGCTTCGCCGGCTACAACTCCTCGTTCTTCTCCCCGCTGTCGGCCGAGGTCTCCGCCATCTGGATCGGCTCGATGCTCGGCGGCAACCACACCCTGCCCGACCGGGACGAGATGCGCCGGCGCGTCGGCGAGCGGCTGGCCTGGATGCGCGAGCGGACCCGCGGAAAGCACGCCCGGGGAACGAATGTCATCCCGTTCTCGGTGCACAACATCGACGAGGTGCTGTCCGACGTCGGCATCAACGTCGGTCCGCTGACCCGGGCGAAGCAGTGGCTTCTGCCGATCCGGCCGCAGAACTACCGGCACATCACCCCGGCGCTGGCGCAGCGGTTGCGCCGGCGGCCGGCGCCGGCCGCGCGGCCGGTGGTCGCGCAGGCATGAGCCCGACCTACGACGCCGTCGTCATCGGGGCGGGCATCAACGGCCTGGTCGCCGCGGCCGAGCTGGCCGGCGCCGGGTGGCGGGTCGCGATCGTGGACGAGCGGGACCGGATCGGCGGCTTCATCGATTCCGGCGAGCTGACCGTACCGGGGTACGTGCACGACACGTTCTCGTCCTGGCACCCGCTGTTCGTCGGCGGGGCCGGGTACGCGGCCCTCGGGCCGGACCTGGGCCGGCTCGGCCTGGTCTACCGCAATGCCGACGGACCGGTGACGGCGTCGGTCTCGGACCGCGGCGCGGTCGTGGCCGACCGGGACCCGGGTGTCACGGCCGCCCGGTTCGAGCACCCGGCGGACGCGCAGGCCTATGCCGAGATGCTCGCCGGGTTCGAGCGCTGGGCGCCGCACGTCTTCGGCGCGCTGGGTTCGGAGCTGACGCCGGTCGACAGTGCCCGCCTGGGTGTCGGGGCGCTGCGCGGTCTGGGCCGCGCCGGTCTGGGCGAGCTCGCCCGGGTGGCCACCCAGTCCGGCCGCGGGCTGGTCCGGGAGCGGTTCGCCGGCTGGGAGGTCGACCAGCTCTGGTCGCCGTGGCTGCTGCACGCCGGCCTCGCTCCCGACCAGGCCACCGGTGGACTGATGCTGCCGGTGATGGCGTTCACCATGCACGCGATCGGTCTTCCGATCGTGCAGGGCGGCGCGGCGAACTTCACCGCGGCCTTCTCGGCGCTGCTGGCCGAGCGGGGCGTCGAGACCTACCTGGGCAACCTGGCCGACCGGATCGAGGTCCGTGACGGGCGCGCGGTGGCGGTCCACGCCGGCGGTCGCCGGCTGGCCGCGACCCGGGCCGTGCTGGCGTCCACCTCGACCGCCCGGCTGTACGAGACCTTGCTGGCCCCGGATGATGTCGACGACCACGGCCGGCAGGCCGTCGCCCGGCACCGGCCCGGCCGGGCCGCCACCCAGATCCACCTGGCCCTGGACCGGCCCCTGCAGTGGACCGACCGCCGGCTCGACGCCGTGCCGCTCGTGCACGTCAGCGACGGGGCGGGCAGCACAGGCATCGCCTGCGCCCAGGCCGAGGCCGGCCTGCTGCCGTCGACGCCGACCGTCGTCGTCGGCCAGCAGACCGTGCTCGACCCGAGCCGGGCTCCGGACGGGGCAGCCACCCTGTGGCTCCAGCTCCAGGAGGTGCCGTGGGCGCCGGTCGGCGACGCCGCCGGCGAGCTCGACGTCAGCGGCGGCTGGACGGAGCAGCTGGCCGACGCCTACGCCGACCGGGTGCTGGACCGGGTGGCCGCCTTCGCGCCCGGGCTCCGCGAGCGGGTCGTCGCCCGGCACGTCATCTCGCCGACCGGGCTGCAGGCGGCCAACGCGAACGCGGTGCACGGCGACCCCTACGGCGGGGCGGCCGAGCTGGACCAATCGCTGCTGTGGCGGCCCGGAACCGCCACCGGTCACCGCACCGGAGTCGGCAAGCTCTGGCACATCGGTGCTTTCACCCACCCCGGACCCGGTCTGGGGGGTGGCTCCGGGCACCTGGCCGCGCGGGCGCTGCTGCGCCCGCCCGGGCCGCGGCGGGCCGCCGACCGGGTCCGCCGGCTCGCGGGCCGCGACCGATCCGGCCCGCATTCCGGCTGACCGGCGCGCGATCGGGATAGAGCGCGGCCAACGTCCGGCTTACCTTTCCCTTCATCTCCCTTCATCTCCCTTCATCTCCCTTCATCTCCCTCGTCTCCCACCCCCCGCCTCCGCCCTCCCCCCCCGCCACACCCCCCCCCCCCCCCCCCCCCCCCCCCCCCCGCCCCCCC